>DIWN01000054.1 GCA_002423495.1 Anaerolineaceae bacterium UBA6105
TGCGTCACCGGGATGAAATTGACTCTGGCAGGGCAGTCGCTCCGCTAAAAGCTGCGGAGGACGCGATTGTAATCGATTCGGACAAAATGACCGTCTATGAGGTGGTCGAGTTTGTGATGGGATTGCTGAAGTAGCGAGACCTTTAACCCTGGGATTAATTGATATTCAAAGTTGTATCTGAATAGAAAAACGTGTCAATAGAAAAACGCCTTATTGCTGGTGCAGGCATGCTATAATTTAAGCGACATGTTTCTGCCAGCATCTAACCTCACCAATTCTTTGAATCAACTGCCTGCTGCTGATGCGTGGGTTATGTGGATTTTGCCGGTTTTGCTGACGATTGGCTTAGGCCTGGCGATCTGGAAGCTGCAGAAATGGGATTTCCGCTATTCGTTTTGTGAACTCAAGTGGTTCATTTTCCTGGCTTTGCTGGTTTTTCCGCTTAGTTTTTTGAATTTCAGACCCTTTGACGGACAACTTCTTACACTAAACGGAGTAACCACACAGCCTGTCGTAATGGTCCTAAGCGCTCTGCCTGTTTTTCTGGCGGTGGGGCTGGTGGGACCCTTGCCGGCGGTTGTCCTCGGGTTGGGAACGGGCTTGGTGCAATACACGCGGCTGGGCCAGGACCCGATGGGGATGTTTTTCTATGCGAGTCTTGGGCTAGCTTTTGCCTGGATACTGGCACGCGAAAAGTCCCAATGGCATAGCGACTGGAAGCAGCACACTGTTTTGCAGGTCGTATGGTCCTTTTTGCTGAGCACTGCGGTGATCGTTCTGATCCAGTTTACACACGCCCTGATCTACAGCGAACAAAGCGTTTTGGTGATCCTGGAGCAAATCCTGATCCTGGCCGTCAGCCATGTGCCGGAAGTGCTGATCAGTTCCTCGATCGTTTGGGCCTTTGTTTACTGGCTGAATTCCGATTGGCATCCCGCGGATTTCATCAAGGCGTTGCCTTCAACTAATCCTTTTGACCGGGTAATGGAACGCATCCAAGAGCTGGCCAACGGCGATTACGAGGAGCAAATTCCCCCGGCGGTGCTCTCTGGCAATGAAAAGGCGCTATTTATGGCTTTGGAGAAGCTGCGGGCTAATCTGCAGACACGCAACGACACCCAGGCAAGGCTGCTATCGGTGGATCCTTCGCACTATTCGAGAGAAGGTTTTGATCTGATGCTTTCCTCCATTTTGAGGGCGGCACTGACGCGGGATGCTTCTTCGGCACGGCTTATCTTGCTGGATAAATCTCCAGAAAGCCGGCGGGGCGAGATGCGCCTGCGTCTGGGGCAGGGCGAAAACACCCGGCTATATGCCTACCTGGATACGCTGATCATCGAAAAGATTGGCGATCAGGACCAGTTGATCCTGAGTGATCTCAAGGTGGATCAATACTTTGGCCTGACCTCGGGAACGCCGCATCCGCAATCCATTGCGGCCTTACAACTGCGCGGAAGTGGGGACGCACAGGGGGTTTTGTGGGTTGGGTTTGAGCAGAACCATTGGTTTGACCAGGAAGATATCCAGTTCTACCAGCAGCTGGCATACCGGGCTTCAGCCTCTCTGAATAGCAAAGCGCAATTCTCCAAGGTTCAAAACGACAAGGGCTGGCTGAGCCTGGCATTTAATGCTTTCACAGACCCTGTTTTTGTGATGGATAAGGATGGCCATATCCAATTCAGCAATACCGCGGCTTTAGCAGCGAGCAACAAAGGCGAAGCACTGATCGGGAAAAAGGATGGCGTGGTGCGTGTTGCCAATGAGAAGCTCTTGAGTTATCTCAGCAATGATAAGAAAAGCGCTGAACCGAAAACGCTGCAATTGGATGGAAACAAGACTTACGATGTGCTGCGATTTCCGTTGGAAGGTGATCAAGACCGGCAGGGTGAAGTGGTTTTGCTGCGGGATACCAGCTGGCTGCAACAATTGAACAATCAGAAAAATGAATTTGTCAGCAACATCAGCCACGACCTGCGCGCGCCACTCTGGCTAATGAAAGGCCACACCAAGCTTTTATCCAATATTGGCAAGCTGAGCACGGAACAGCGCAAGTATGTCGAGAAAATTGACGCTGGAATCGATACGATGACCCGCCTGGTGAACAAGGTCCTGAACCTTGAAAGGTTGGACGGCGACGGGTTATTGGTTTATACCAGCTTCAGCATACAGGAAACGATTGATGACACGATCAAGCTCCTGGGTGTTCAGGCACAGCAGAAGAAGATCAGCTTGAACGTCGATTACGGTGGTCTGAAGACACCCTACATCTCAGCTGACCAAATCATGGTCCAACAGGCGCTTTATAACCTGATTGAAAACGCGATCAAGTTCAGTCCGCGTGGGGAGAGCGTGTTGATCAGCGCTGAGCGCGATTCCAGCTGGATGCACATTTCTGTCAAAGATAATGGTAAAGGCATTGCCCCGCTGGATCAGCCCAAACTGTTTACGCGCTTCTTCCATGTGGATGATGATCTGGCGTATGAAAATCGCGGGCAGGGATTGGGGCTGGCGATTGTTAAATCGGTAGCGGACAAACATGGAGGGAATGTCAGCGTAAAGAGTACACTGGGTGAAGGCAGCACCTTTTATCTTGATTTGCCATTGCACAAGATCTAACCCGAAAAGCTTGACAAATCAGCAGATTTATAGCTATAATAATCATTTGCGTGAATTATATGGTACCTACAATCTAAGAAACACTGGAAAGCCGTTTTCCAGCGGTTTTTCGTGTCTTAAAGCCCTCGTCTAATTCAGGAGGTATGAGTGGAAACAACTAGTATGAAAGCCCTTCGGATCAATCTTGCGTCACCAGATGTTATTAAAAGCTGGTCTTATGGAGAAGTTCTCAAACCTGAAACAATCAACTATCGGCGTTTGCGCCCTGAAAAGGACGGCTTGTTTTGCGAAGCCATCTTTGGACCGACGCGTGATTGGCAGTGCTACTGCGGTAAATATAAGAATCCGCGCTATAAGGGTATTGTATGCGATAAGTGCGGTGTGGAAGTTACCCGCTCTTCTGTGCGTCGCGAACGCATGGGGCATATCGAATTAGCTGCCCCGGTTGCGCACATCTGGTATACCCGCCGAATCCCATCCTATCTCGGCTTACTGTTGGATATCTCCCGTCGCAATCTTGACCGTGTGCTCTACTTTGCGCAATACATCATCACCTACGTGGATGATGATGGTCGCCAGAAAGCACTCAAGCGCCTGGAAGACGAAATCAGCCTTTCAGAACGTGAATTGATCGCCAAGGTAAACGGCGAAATTGCCGAAACCAAGAAACAGCGCGATCGTGAGTTGAAGGACATCGAAGCTCAGATCGAACAAGTAAACCGAGAATATGACGAGAAGGTTGCCAGTTTGTTTGAGCCTGTCATTCAGCAGGGTCAGAGCCTGGAACGCGAATTGCGGGATAAAACCGGCAAGACCATCCGCAAGGCGATCAGCTTTGAACTGGACGGCGGCAATCAGACCATCGTGGAAGTTGGCGAAGAAATCGCAGCCAAACACATCTCCCGCGTGCAGAAGGTCGTCAAGGAGAGAATGGAAATTCTCGAAACAGACCTGAAGAAAGAACGCGCTGAGAGAACCGAACAATTCAAAATCCAAAAAGATGAAATCCGTGCGAAAGCTGACCTGGTTATGGAAGATTTACGCAGCCAGTTGGATGACCCGGATGCGGTTGCAAAGACTCAGAACGCTCAACAGCGGGATGAATTATATGAACTGCAGCCTTTCACCTTTTTGAGTGAAGCCCGCTACCGCGACCTGAAATCCCGCTGGGGAAACATCTTCAAAGCCGATATGGGCGCGGAAGCATTCTATGACATTCTGCGCCGCCTCGACCTGGATGCACTTTCGGAGCGTTTGTGGCAGGAAGCGCGCACTACCAAGAGTAAACAGAAACGCAAGAAAGCTACCAGCCGTTTGAAGGTGGTTGAAGCTTTCCGCCGTTCGACCAATAAACCCGAATGGATGATCCTGACCGTTCTGCCGGTTATTCCTCCTGATCTGCGCCCGATGGTGCAGCTGGATGGCGGTCGTTTCGCGACCTCTGACCTGAACGATCTTTATCGCCGTGTGATCAACCGCAACAACCGGCTGAAGCGCTTGCTTGAGCTGGGAGCCCCGGATGTGATTGTGCGAAACGAAAAACGCATGCTCCAGGAAGCAGTTGACTCCTTGATTGATAACTCACAGCGAGGGCGAATGCTCTCACGCCGTGGACGCCGCGAATTACGCTCGCTTTCAGATATGCTGAAAGGCAAGAAAGGCCGCTTCCGCCGCAACTTGTTGGGTAAACGCGTGGACTATTCCGGGCGTTCTGTTATCGTGGTTGGACCTAATTTGAAATTAAACCAGTGCGGTTTGCCCAAGTCGATGGCACTGGAGCTCTTCCGCCCCTTTGTGATTGCCGGGCTGGACAAACACGGCTATACCTCCAACATTAAAGGCGCGAAACGTTACATCGAGCGCAACCGACCAGAGGTCTGGGAAGTTTTGGAAGAAGTTATTAAGGATCGGCCTGTGCTGCTGAATCGTGCACCAACCCTGCACCGTCTTGGCATCCAGGCTTTTGAACCTGTGTTGATCGAGGGCAGTGCTATTCAGCTGCATCCCTTGGTGACCACCGCTTTTAACGCCGACTTTGATGGCGATCAGATGGCTGTGCATGTGCCCCTCTCGAGCAAGGCAGTAGCTGAAGCGCGTGAGTTGATGCTGGCAAGCAAGAACTTGCTTAAACCAGCCAGTGGTGAGCCTATCATCAGCCCAGGAAAGGACATGGTGCTGGGTGTTTACTACCTGACCATGGAACAGAATCTGCCACAAAAGGGCGATGGACGCGTTTTTGGTGATATCAACGAAGTCCTGCTGGCTTACCAGCTTGACCAGGTGCAAGTGCACACAAAGATCAAACTGCGCGTTGAGACGATTTTTGACGAGCAAAACGACCGGCTGGAACAGCCTGAAGTTCGGATCATTAATACCACTGTGGGTCGCGCAATTTTCAACGATATCCTGCCGGCTTCGATGCAATTTACTAACATTCCGCTTGACAAAGGCGGTGTCCGTGATCTGATTGAAGATATTTACTATATGGATGGACAGGAAGTTACCACCCAGGTAGCCGACAACATCAAGGATATTGGTTTCCGATATGCCTCGCAGTCTGGCTCAACCCTGGCTGTGGCAGATATCACAGTGCCACCTGAGAAGGCTGAAATGATCCAGCATGCGCTGCTTGAGGTGGAACGCGTACAGAAAGAATTCCGTCGCGGTCTGTTGACAGAGCAGGAACAGAACGACCTGATCATCGAGGTTTGGCAGGACACCACCAAGAAGGTTGGCGATGCTGTGCGTAAGCATCTCGATCCAAATGGCAACTTGTCGACGATGGCAGTGTCTGGTGCTACCAAGGGCGGTTTCAGTCCTATATCACAGATGGCGGGTATGCGCGGTCTGATGGCTGACCCCTCCGGGCGCATCATTCCAATGCCTATTCGCTCTAACTTCCGTGAAGGTCTTTCCGCACTGGAATACTTTATTTCCACGCATGGTACCCGCAAGGGTTTGGCAGATACCGCCATCCGAACCGCGGATGCAGGTTATCTGACCCGGCGCCTGGTGGACGTGGCGCAGGACATGATTATCAACAACGAAGACTGTGGCACCACAGAAGGCATTTGGGTGTCTTCCGAGGACGACATTGCCGGACAGCCTTTCAGGGAACGCATCTATGGGCGTTTGCTGGCTGAGCGTGTGATCGATCCTGAGACCGGTGAAGTCGTTGGTGAGCACAATGACATGGTCGACAAAAAGCGCAGCATTGAAATCGCTAAATTATTGGAAAAGGGCTTGAAAAAGGTAAAGGTACGCTCCCCACTAACTTGTGAGCTCGTACACGGTATCTGCGCCCGCTGCTACGGTATGGACCTTGGTCGGGGCAAGATGGTAAATCTTGGCTCGGCAGTAGGTGTTGTTGCGGCTCAGTCTATTGGTGAGCCAGGCACGCAGTTGACCCTGCGAACCTTCCACACCGGTGGTGTGGCTGGTGGTGGTGACATCACAACCGGTTTACCCCGTGTTGAAGAACTTTTTGAAGCCCGACGCATGCCGCGCGGTGAAGCTGTGATCACACAGATCAACGGCAAAGCTCATATCATGGTTTCTGAAAAGAATCCAGATATCCGCACTGTGCGCGTGGAAAGCAGCGAGATGGTTGGTCAGCGTTATGCAATTCCCGCTGACTGGGAAATTATGGTAAAAGACGAAGATGAGGTCAACAAGGATACCGTCCTGGCGACCCATGAAGAAACCAGCATCACCGCCGAACATGCCGGAAAGGTCCGGATTGAGGATGGCGAGGTTGTGGTTTCCTACGAAGATCATCTGAGTGAGGATTATGAAATTCCCTCCACATCCCGCCTCCTGGTCATTGAAGGTCAAAATGTTACGGCGGGCGAGCAGTTGACTGAAGGATCGCTTAACCCCCACACCATTCTCAGAATTAATGGGACGGATGCGACGGAATTGTACTTGCTAAAAGAAATTCAGCAGGTTTACCGTACACAGGGTCAGAACATTAACGACAAGCACTTTGAAGTCATCATCCGCAAGATGCTGAACAAGGTGCAGATTACCCGACCTGGTGATTCCGAGTTCCTGCCTCAGGATCTGGTGGACCGCCTTGATATCCGCAAGATCAACGAGGACCTCGTGGCTCGCGGTTTACGACCAGCGCGTTACTTGAACGTGTTGCTGGGAGTTTCAAAAGCTTCGCTGAGCACGGATTCGTTCCTCTCGGCATCCTCCTTCCAGCACACCATCAAAGTACTGGCTGGTGCGGCAATCTCCTCCAAGGAAGATCCCCTGTACGGATTGAAGGAAAACGTCATCATCGGCAAGCTGATCCCGGCTGGGACAGGCTTTATTCCTGGTCGTTTCGAAGACCAGGTGATGGAAGCTGAACCAGGCAATCCGGACATTGCTGTTAAAAGATTGGATATTTTCAACGACGGGTCTGATCAGACTGATGGTCTGTACGATGACCTGGATGACAGCGACAGTGGTGGAGCGGATTTATACGATGACGAAAGCTTCGAAGATGATGAAGATCTAGTGGACGATGAAGAATAGTCCAACGCGGAGAAAATGAAGTTAAAGACCCGGAGTGGACAATCACTCCGGGTCTTTTTATGCTATAGTTGGTGAAAATTGAAGAGAAACACAACTGAGTCACAGAAAGAGCGGAATATGGCTACAACCGCCTCCCCAAAGATCAATATCAATGCCGAAATGCAGCAATCCTACCTGGATTACGCGATGAGCGTTATCGTCTCAAGGGCCTTGCCTGACGCAAGGGATGGGCTGAAGCCTGTGCAGCGGCGCATCTTATACGCTATGTACGACATGGGCATCCGGGACGACACGCCGCATAAGAAGTCAGCACGTATTGTTGGTGAGGTTTTGGGAAAGTATCATCCTCATGGGGATTCCGCTGTATATGACGCCATGGCAAGAATGGCTCAGGATTTTTCAGAACGCTATTTGCTGGTGGACGGACAGGGGAACTTTGGCAGCGTGGATGGTGACCCGCCTGCTGCTATGCGTTACACCGAGGCGCGCCTTTCTTCTCCTGCCATTGAGATCCTGCGACAGCTGGACATGGACACCGTTGATTACATCGACAATTTTGATGGCACATTGAAAGAACCAGAAGTCTTGCCATCCTCCATCCCCAACATGCTGATCAACGGCGCGTCGGGTATTGCGGTGGGCATGGCAACCAACATTCCTCCTCACAACCTGGGCGAAGTGGTGGATGCCCTGGTAATGATGCTGCAGAATTGGGACGGGATTGAAGACATCACCGTTGAAGACATCATGCGATATATCAAGGGACCGGACTTTCCGACTGGGGGTCTGATTTTGCAGGATGAGGGCTCCATCCCTCTGACGACGATCTACGGCTCCGGGAATGGCACGGTCAAAGTCCGGGCTCGTACCCGGATCGAGGAGATGTCACGCGGGCGCATGCGCATTATCGTGACCGAACTGCCTTATATGGTGAACAAATCTTCATTGATTGAGCGAATCGCGGACATTTCGCGGGATGGTGGTTTGGAAGGCTTATCGGACCTGAGAGATGAATCCGACCGGCAGGGTATGCGGATTGTGATCGATCTGAATAAGAATGCTGATCCGGAGGAGATCCTCGCAACCCTCTATAAGCGCACGCAAATGCACAACACCTTTGGCATCAACATCCTGGCTTTGGTGGATGGCAGTCCTCACCGCCTGACGCTAAAACAAGCCTTGCGTGTGTTCGCGGAACACCGCCTGGTGGTAATCCGCCGGCGCAGTGAGTATTTGTTGAAGAAGAACGAAAACCGTCTGCACATCCTGAAAGCCCTGAAGGTGGCAATCGATCACATTGACGAAGTCATCAGGTTGATTCGTAAGTCGGCATCTGTCGATGAGGCGCGCAGCAATTTGATGAGTAAGTACAAATTGGATGAAATCCAGGCAAACGCCATCCTGGAGATGCCTTTGCGCCGGTTGGCATCACTGGAACGCCAGAAGATCGAGGATGAGTACAAAGAAGTTGCAAAGACGATTGCTCATCTGAAGACTTTGCTGAATTCCCCGAAAGAGATGCGGAATGTTGCCATTGAGGAACTGAAAGCCATCAAGCAAAAATATGGTGACCAAAGGCGCACGCAAATTATTCAGCTCGGAGAGGGCGAAAAAGCCTCAGATATGTACACGATGACTGATGTCATGCCTGTGGAGAACTACTGGATCGAAGTCAGCGAAAATGGGCTGCTTTCACGCACTGAAAGCGACAAACCGAACCGCCTGGGCGGAGATGGCGCGCCCTGGAGCATGATTCGGACAAATACGCACCAGACGGTATTCCTGGTAACCACCGAGGGGAAGGCTGCGGCAATTTCTTCGTTCTCGGTTCCAGTGCAACGGGCAGAGGAGGAAGGTGTACCAGCCTCAAAGGTTGCACCGCTTCACCGGAATGATATTTTGGAAGGAATTTTTGCGGTTCCGATCAATCGTGAAGAAGAGCAGGATCGTTATGTTGTCACTGTCACACGGCAGGGTATGATCAAACGCTCTGCGATCAGTGATCTGCCGGGTGCATCCGCCAGCACATTCACACTGGTCAAAATTAACGAGAATGATGAGTTGTTTGAGGTGCTGTTAACCCGGGGTGATCAAGATATTCTCCTGACCACAGCGGCAGGCATGGCAATTCGATTCAACGAAAATGAGGTGCGGTCGATGGGGCTTGTGGCTGCCGGGGTAAATGCGATCAAGCTCAAGCCTGGCGATTATGTTATTGGGGCTTCAGCAGTTGAAGATAAGGATGAGGTCGCACTGGTAACCCAAAGGGGACTGGCAAAACGCACGCCAGGTTCGGATTTCCCCGTTCAGGGCAGGTACGGACAGGGCGTAATCGCGTGGAAGCTTGATAAGGGCGATCAGGTAAGCGTTTCCCTGGTGGGTAAGCTGACCGACAGGGGTGTGTGCCATTTCCGAAATAGCGCCAGCAAGGTCTTCACAATCACAAATGCTGTCAGTCGGAAGCGAGCCTCCACTGGTCAGTCGGTGTTTACACTAAAAGCAAACGATGAAATTATCGGCTTTACCAATTTGGACGACTACGTTCAATTCTGGGAATAGCCTTAGTCAACCGCATCCTCAGGACTAAGACTGCCCTCCAAGTCCAGATCTTTGGCTACTTTGCGCATAGCTATGATAGCAAAGTCTACATGCTGCCAGAGCTCCACGCCAAATTCCTGGGCTCCCTGGGCAATCATGTCCCGGTCCGCGCCAGCAGCAAAGGACTTATCCTTCCATTTTTTGCGCACTGAAGACGCTTTGAGATCATAAAGTGAGCGCGAAGGTCTAACAAGCGCTACTGCTGTAATCAGACCCGTGACTTCATCACAGGCAAAGAGGGCTTTAGCCAAAAGGCTTTCGCGAGGGACACCTGTATGGTCGGCATGACCAGCAATAGCTTCCAGGACAGTTTCAGGTACTCCAGCTTCCGCAAGGATGGGCAAGCCTGCCAGCGGATGCTCCTCAATGGTTGGGTGTATTTCCCAGTCAAAATCGTGAAGCAATCCAGCCAATCCCCACAACTCAACATCCTCATTCAGTGTCTCGGCATAAGCGCGCATCACTGCTTCGACACTGAGCATGTGCTTGACAAGAGCTTCATTTTTGACGTAAGTTCTGACGATTTGGAGTGCTTGCTGACGCTGCATAGTAACCTCTCAGGGGATAAAGATGGGTTCTGGTGATCCCAGAATGGGTTCTGGTTTTAGGAAATAGATATCGATATAGGCTGCCAAAGTGGCAAGGACTTCCCGCACATTCCACAGCATATAGCGATTAAGCAAATAATCAGATTGCTCTACTGGAACGCCAGCGGTGTTGAGCCCAAGTTGGTCACAGAGGAAGACCATGCGCGAAAGGTGATATTGCTGGGTGGTGACGATCACTGAATCCAGTCCAAAAATTTCTTTTGCGCGATAGCAGGTGTCGTAAGTGCGACGCCCGGCATAGTCCTGCACGATGTCAGACTCGGGAATGCCCTGTTCGATGGCATAGTTTGTCATTGCACCCGGCTCATTGTAGTAAATGGAACTGTTATCACCTGACATGAGAATTTTCTGCACTTTACCAGCTCGATAGAGCTCGATGGCTCCGTCGATCCGATCGCGCAGCGCAGGGGTGGGACGCTCATCAGCAGTGATACCAGCCCCAGGAACGATCGCGACCTGGGCAGAAGGCACGGAAGTGAAATCAAAGGTTTTGTCCTTGGCGCTGAGCACCATCATGATGCGTGCCAGACCCACAAGGAGTAAGGCGATGCAGGCGCAGAAAAGGATAAATTTGAAAAAGTTCTTCATGGATTCAGTCAGTCAGCAAGTCGGAAAGGCGGACCCCGCTGGCTTCGAGAAGCTCACGCAGAGGGTTGTAGGCGAGATCAGGCAGGGGCTCCAGCGCGGCGACTTCGTAATTTAGTGCCAGGCTAAGCTGAGCTTTGCCGGCATCCGTGCGCGCGTAATCGCGCAGGAAGTCAGAAAAACGTGACTGCATGGTGAGGTCCACCTGGGGAGTGAATGAAAGGTTGAGGTTCGGGATGACTGGCGGAGAAAGCCAGATGATCGGAAGTTTTTCGATTACATCAGGCAGTTCAGTGATCACCTCTGAGGAGGTGCGTGGGTCTGCAGAGATGGCGTAAGTTGCGGCGAAACTGCACACACCTTTGATGTAAAGTGCACGAATACTGGCGCTGTACGAGAATGTCTGGATCGATTCAAGGATGGGGATATTGTGCAGGTTCAGATATCCCAGGGGAACCCAATAGCCGGCTAAGGAGTTTTTTTGGGTCAGGCAGCCGCGCAGCCCGGAAAACTGACCAAGCGCCGCCCTGGCATCGGCTGTTGAGCTGTTAGTGCCGGCGTTAAAGTAGATCTCAAAATCACTGTCGCTATGCCCCAAAAACTGCACTCCATAGCCGGTAACACCGAGATGGTTGCTGACAAGCAGAGCAGTCGCAAGCCCTTTTTGCGAAGCGAGCAGGTATTCAACCGGTTGAAGCCAGGCAAAATGCACCTGCTGGCGCTGCAAAGCAATTTCGAGCTCTGAATAGCTGTTGTAAAACCGGGCGATGACGGTCATTTGAAGATGCCCGCCAAGCAGGGAAGCCAGGTCAATTAATGCGGTTTGCTGTTCAAGTGAGGGAGAATCTTTGACCATCGCAATTACAACCGGGTTTTCAGATGATCCGAGCGCCGCCGGAGTTGGGGTGAAGGTGGGCATGGCTGTCGGGTAATTGGAATCGGGCGTGGCAGTTGTAAAGTCGTGTGAAAGTGTTGGAACTGGTTTGGAACCCACACCACAGGCAGTGACTGCCAACAATCCCAACAGAACCATCACCAGAAATGATTTGCGCAAGTCAGGCATTTCTGAATTTTACCCTAATTCAAGGATGGGATTGCTTGCGGGCTATGCTAAAATCAAGAAAAAGTCCGGAGGTCAGGATGGAAATTACCCTTGTGAAGATTGAAAAGCCTGAAGCGATTAATTTCGTGCTCGGGCAGTCGCATTTTATCAAGACAGTTGAAGATATCCACGAGGCATTGGTGAGCACTGTGCCTGGGATCAAGTTTGGGCTGGCTTTTTGCGAAGCTTCAGGAGAATGCCTGGTGCGTTGGACCGGCACGGATGAAGAGATGATCCAACTGGCAAAAGAAAACGCCCTGGCGATTGGCGCCGGGCACAGCTTTATCCTGTTTTTGGGTGAAGGATTTTATCCGATCAATATCCTCAAGACCCTGCAGAACGTGCCGGAAATCTGCGGTTTCTTCTGCGCGACAGCCAACCCGGCCGAGGTGATCGTGATGGAAACTGAATTGGGGCGCGGCATCCTGGGCGTGGTGGACGGGTTTGCGCCGAAGGGCATTGAAGATGAGGATGGAATCGCCTGGCGGAAGGGATTCCTGCGAATGATCGGGTATAAGTTCTAACTCAAGCCTGGCGCAGTCCAAGTCCAAGTTGTTTGATCATTCCTAATGCAGCTTTGCCGCGATGGCTTAGCTGATTCTTCCTGTCTGGGTCAAGCTCAGCCATGGTTTGGTCGGTGCCATCAACCAGGAAAATTGGATCGTAGCCAAAGCCATTTTCGCCGCGAAACTCAGGAATTATCTGCCCTGTGCAGATCCCGTGGCTGGTGAAAACCGCACCCTGTCGGGTGAGCAGCACTACTTCGCAATGAAAGGCAGCACTCCAGGGACGGGGAATATCCTGCAAACGTTCCAGAAGATAAAGGCAGCGATCATGGCTGGTGGCGTTTGGGTCAGGCAGGAAGCGGTGCGAGTGTATACCAGGCGCACCCTGGAGGGCTTCAACTTCCAGACCGGAATCATCCGCCAGGACCCGATTTTGCCCATCCTGCCAGTAAGGCAGGGCTTTGAGGCAGGCATTTTCAAGATAAGTATTCCCACTCTCAATAACATCATTGAAAAGACCAAGATCGGCAGGGGTTTGTAGGATTACGTCGTATGGTAGAAAAATGGATCTAAATTCTTCGACTTTGTGGGGATTATTGGTGGCAAGTAGCAAAGTGGCGGTCATGGTCTGTGAGGAAGGTTCCAAGGATAAATAATTCTCAAAATGATATAATCTCAATAAGATTTTTGAATTGTAACTTACTATGGAAAAAACACATCACCCCCTACGCACCAACATCGGATACTTTTTCAACAAACCCATCGGTTTTTCCCGTGATTTTACGGTGGAATATCCGGAAGTGTTCATTGAACCCGATCTGCAGCTTTTTAATCTGAGCGGGCGCTTTAGCTTTTCGCGCACACGCGAGGGGCTTCTTTTGCAAGCTGCTTTTGAAGCTGAGGTCGATAGCCGCTGTAATCGCTGCCTTGATCCATTCCGGGCAAAACTCTCGACAGAATTTGAGGAACTTTACGTCTTTGGCAACCGTACACAAGAAGAGTTTGATGAAGAAGTCATCCCTAAAGATGGCTACATTGACCTCGGAAAGCCAATCAGGGATTACCTGTTGCTGGATGTGCCCCTCAACCTGGTGTGTAAACCGGATTGTAAGGGGATCTGCGTGGTGTGCGGCGCTAACCTCAACCGTGAAACCTGCGAGCACACTGACAGCCGGATTATTTTTGACTAACATAACCAAGCGTTATTATTGCAGCGATGGATGATAAAATACTCCATCGATTTTTTATGAGGAGAGTTGCCATGACTGAGAACATTTTGATCGCCATTGCCTGGCCTTATGCCAACGCGGATATTCACGTTGGGAACATCACCGGTTCGCACTTGCCGGGGGATATCGTCGCCAGGTATCATCGCCTGCGTGGGCGCAATGTTTTGATGGTCAGCGGCTCTGACTCACACGGCACAGCTATTACCATCAAAGCGGATCAGCTGGGCAAGGCTCCGGAAGAAATCTACAAATATTACCATCCCAGGTTCATAGAACTGTTTAAGAAACTTGGCATCAGTTACGACATTTTCACTTCAACCCACACGGAGAACCACTTTGATGTGGCACAAAAGGTGTTTTTGACCCTGCTCGAAAATGGCTACCTGAAAACGATTATCTCCAAGCAGTGGTTCAGCCCCTCGCTCGGCCGCTTCCTGCCGGATCGCTACGTGGAAGGCACCTGTTACATCTGCGGCAATCCAGAAGCCCGCAGCGACCAGTGCGAAAAGTGCGGCAACGAACTTGAAGCCGAAAAGCTGATAAATCCGCGCTCAAAAGTGGATGATTCAACCCCGGAACTTAGGGAAACCGAGCACTTTTTCCTGGATTTGTCCTCCCTTGAGCCACAGATCGAGGAATTTCTGAAGGCGCGCGAGAGTTACTGGCGCCCGAACGTGCTCAGGCAATCCCTGGGGACGATCCAATCCGTGGGTCTCAAACCAACTTCGATTACGAGAGACCTCGATTGGGGTATCCCGGTACCCCTGGAGGACTGGAAGGGAAAGAGCCTTTACGTTTGGTTTGAAGCGGTAATGGGCTACCTTTCATCCACGATTGAATGGTCCAAACTGACAGGGAATGATGACGCCTGGCGGGATTGGTGGATCGATCAAAGAGCGAAGGCTTTCTATTTCATTGGGAAAGACAATATCACCTTTCACGCCGTGACCTGGCCGGCAGAGCTGCTGGGCATGGGTGATGGCTTTGATAGCAGGATGTGGACGGAGGATCCGCAGCCCCTGGTGCTGCCTTTCAATGTGCCGGCTAACGAGTTCATGAACCTGGAAGGCAGGAAGATCAGCGGCAGCCACAACTGGGCTGTTTGGGGTCTGGACGCTCTCGAAAGGTATGACGCGGACGCAATCCGCTACTATCTGACAAACGCAATGCCAGAACAGCGCGACACCGATTGGGACTGGGAGGAGTTCTTCCAGCGCAACAACAACGAACTGGTAGCCACCTGGGGCAACCTGGTGAACCGGGTTTTGTCCTTTACTTACAAGAACTTTGACGGTAAGGTGCCCAACCCAGGGCAGTTGCGGGAAAGTGATGAGGCACTGCTGCAGGTGATCAGGGCGGGTTTTGACAGCGTTGCAGCAAAATTGGAACAGGTGGAGTTGAAGGCAGGGCTGGCGGAAGTGATGGCTCTCGCTGCTGAGGTTAATAAATACCTGGATGTGCATGCGCCCTGGTTTGAAATAAAAACTGACCGTGGACAGGCCGCAAAATCGCTTTACACAGCGATCCAGGCGATTGAATGGATAAAAATTATGAGCGCGCCCTTCCTACCCAACACCAGCGAGACCTTGCACCAGCTGCTGGCGCATGAAGAGCCCTTGTTTGGCAAGCAATTCTCTCGCTTTGAGCAGGACGCACTCGGCGAGCACGAAATCCTTGGCTTGGAGACAGACAAACCGGGGCAGGATATCTGGATTCCAGTGGCGCTGGAAGCGGACAAGGAGTTCAACCAACCTGTGCCTTTGATCAAGAAACTGGATCACGTGATCGTTGAGGAAGAGCGCGCCAGGTTGGGCAAGCAGAGCGAGTAATTGAAAATTCGCCAGATTGAAGGCAATAATCCGACTTGCGAATAAAATAGTGCCGGATTGAACCCCATTCGCTACTCTCAGGGGCAGGTGCTATGCAATCCGGCCAACGAAAAAACTTAAGCGCGCTGGCAGTTATGTCAGCGCGTTGCGTTTAAATTCCTTGAAGTAAAAAGGCAGGTCGGAAAGGATTTTTTCCATCAGTTGAGCGAGGCGGGAACGCCAGAGCTCAACTCCACTGTCGGTTTCTGAGCCCTGGGGGGAAACAAGGTCGGAAACTGCCCTAAGGGCGAGCCAGGGAGTGTGATTTCTGGCGGCTACCCAGGCAAAAGCCCCTGTTTCCCAATCGGCGGCTGTGGCTTGATGCGTTTTTGTAAGGAGATCATAAGCCTGAAAGTCAATGTCCTGGTCGGCAGAAGCAATGCGGGCTCTGCGCGTTCCTGCAGGCAGCGGATTAGTGATCCAGGAGGTATCGTTCGCCGTTCGGTACTTGTCCAGGGCAGCAACGGAATCACCCATGCGTTCGACAATATCATAGATCAATGTTTCTGTGATAAGCAGTACTTCTCCAACTTTGCTTATGCCGGAGAATCCGCCGCAGGTACCGATGTTAATGATCAATTCGGGTTCGTACTGATCAATGATGTATTGGGTTGCGGCTGCGGTAGAAATTTTGCCCCAGCCTGAGTGAAAAAAGAGGCAGGGCTGATCTTCGAGCTTGATCTCGAAATATGCACCTAAGGGGCTCTGCTGGATCAGAGTTGGCTGGAGGATGGCTTTGACAGCCTCCCATTCGCCATTGGCACTGACCAGGATAGGAATAATCTTGAGGGGCATGCTCAGGCTGCGGCTGGTTTCTTGCCGACGGATGCCATGTAGGCAGTGAATCGTTCTTTTCCGTCGAGTTCGAAGACGGTGTCAGCCAATTCATCATCAAAAGCGGCAATCGCGCAAACCCCGTAGCCAATCGATTCAGCCGCCAGGTAAAGATTTTGGCAGACATGACCCGCGTCGAGGTAGATGTAGCGGTAGGCACGCATGCCGTATCGCCAGGAAGTGCGGTATACCTCCGCAACCAAAAAGAAGGTCACAGCCGAATTGAGAACCTGTTTCTGGTTATAGGTGCTTGAATGAGCGGCTTGCACAGCCTCTGTGCCGGATTTCCACATCTCAAGCGCGTGCTGCTCTGGCAGGTAGTGATAGATACCCGGTTCAAGCCCTTCGACCCGCTGAACAGTAAGATAAGTCTCAAACGGGTGGCGCGAACCTGCTGAGGGCACGTAGCGGCGGGTGAGTTTTTGCGTTTGGGATCCATTGCGCAGACCCTGGGTCATGCGAAGCAGGTAGCCCAGTTCTGCCAGGGGAAGAATCGCGTCAGTATCGTAGCGGCGGTGGCTGCGGCGTTCCAACACAAGCTGCTCAAAGTTATTTTGAGGTGGTGTGAAATGTGCCGGATCGGGAAGCTGCACTTGCGGCAGGCTTGGGTCTGGTTGGACCAGGTACTGCGGGAAAGGTTCACCAAGTTCCTCCGGGGAAGGACCTATATTGGCATTACTGCTGGCTCGCTGAAAGGCGTCGCCGGCAGGCTCATATTTAGCCATGCTGCCTCCTAAAAGCGGAACATGGAAAGGATCATAGCGAGAACGATGATGATCGCCAGGACAGTCATCATGATGTTATATGCTCGACCAGAATTTTTCGTGTTTTTTGCCATTATTACTCCAATTGTGCTTTGATTGCCTGGGCCATTTCCGCGGAAACGCCCTTGATTTGCGAGATTTCCTCCACTGGAGCGGCAAGGATGCCATCAATGGAGCCGAAGCGCTTAATGAGCTCTTTTCTGCGCGCAGGACCAACCCCAGGGATTGCATCCAGACGTGAAGCCAAACCGATTTTACCACGCTGCTTGCGATGGGCAGTGATGGCAAAGCGGTGCGCTTCGTCGCGGATGCGCTGAATGAGATAGAAGCCCTGCGAATGATCGTCCAGGCGGACTGAATCCGACTTGCCCGGCAGGAAGAGCTCTTCTTCCTGTTTTGCCAGACCGACCACGGTGAACTGACCCTGGAGATCCAATTCCTCGAGCATTTCAACTGCCTGGCGCAGCTGACCTTTGCCGCCATCCACGATCAGCAAATCAGGTAGCAGGGAAAAGGCAAGGTCGGGCTTGTAGCCGGGTCTTTCTTTTTCCTCCTGCTCGGTGATGTAGCGCGTGAAGCGCCGTTTGAGTACCTCGCGCATAGATGCAAAGTCGTCCGGCGTGGAAACGGATTTGATGTTGAAGCGGCGGTAATTCTTTTTTGCAGGCACTCCCTGTTCAAACACAACCATGCTGCCCACGCTGGCAGTGCCCTGGGTGTTGGAAATATCGTAGCACTCGATCCGGTTGGGGGCTTCGGGCATGCCCAAAACTGCTTGAATCTCAGCCAAGGCTTGATGCTGGCGATCTTTATCTGCTTTCCAGCGGATTTCAAGCGATTTAAGTGTCTCTCGGGCGTTTTCGGCAGCCATCTGCACCAATTCCTTGCCCTGACCGCGCTTGGGGACGGTCAGCTGTACTTTCTCGCCGCCGCGGCGCGTGTTGAGCCACTCCTTGATGATGCGGGCTTCTTCGACCTCTTCAGGCAGCATGACTTTGTTGGGAACGTAAGCTGCCTGGGAGTAGAACTGTTTTATGAATTCTTCCAGGATCTCCGAGTTTTCTTCCGCTTCGGTGCCCTCGAGGATGAAGTATTCTCGCCCGATCAGTTTGCCGGAGCGGATGAAGAAGACCTGCACGCAAGCTTCGCCCTTGGAGCGTGCCATGGCGATCACGTCGGAATCCTTGCGTTCATCGGAGATGATCTTTTGGCGCTCCACCACCCGGTCGATCGCCTGGATCTGGTCCCGATAGATTGCCGCTTTTTCATAATCGAGTGATTCGGAAGCTTTTACCATAGCCTCTTGAAGGCGGCTCATGATCGGATCAGTGCGCCCTTCGAGGAATCGGCACAGGTCGTCAATCATTTGGCGATACTCATCCTGGTTAACCGCTCCGATGCAGGGGGCGGAACAGAGCTTGATGTCGTAATAGAGGCAGGCGCGTTCATCCTTGCCGGTGATCTCGCGCGCGCAGGTCAGATAAGGGAAGATTTTTCGCAGGATGTCGAGCGTTTGGTGTACAGCCCAAACGGACGTGTAGGGTCCAAAGTAACGCGAGCCGTCGTTGACCATGTTGCGGGTCACGGTCAGCTTGGGGAAGGGATCCGCCCAGTGGACTTTGATGTAGGGATAGCGCTTGTCATCCTTGAGACGGACGTTGTAGAAGGGACGATGTTGCTTGATGAGGTTCATCTCAAGGATCAGCGCTTCAAGTTCCGAAGCGACTACGATCCATTCGATATCCCGGATTTTGCGGACCATCTGGCGGGTTTTATAGCTGTGATCTGCGGATTGCTGGAAGTATGAGCGGACGCGATTTTTGAGGTTGATCGCTTTTCCAACGTAAATAATGCTGCCATCCGCATCTTTCATCAGATAACAGCCGGGTTTATCCGGTAAGGTGTCAAGGATGCCCTTGATCTTTTCAGTACACGCCATAAGCAAATTTTAACAGATAAAGGTTAGCAAAGAATAGGAGAATGTGTAGTGGGTTGGTATAATCCTGAGCAGAGGAAATATGCCAATCAAAATTTTACCTGAAACCATCGCTTCGCAAATTGCTGCTGGAGAAGTAATAGACAGACCAGCTTCAGTGGTGAAAGAGCTGCTGGAAAACGCGATAGACGCTGGCGCGCAGCAGATCGGGATAGAGATACAGCAAGCAGGCAGACGCCTGATCCAGGTGACAGATGACGGATCTGGCATTCCTGCCGACGAGGTGAAGCTGGCAGTTTGCCGGCATGCCACCAGCAAGCTGAGCAGTGCGGAAGATCTCTTTAATATCCGCACGTTGGGTTTCAGAGGTGAAGCGCTGGCTTCTATCGGGTCTGTCTCACGCCTGACAATGATCACCAATATCCACGAAAGTCCGGTCGGTGCGAAATTGACCGTAGAAGGCGGCGAGCATGCAGAAACCTCCACGATTGCCGCAGCTGCAGGCACGCGCGTGAGCGTGCGGGATTTATTCTTCAACCTGCCGGCGAGGCTCAAATTTTTGAAAGCTGACACAACCGAAAACCGTCATATCACCGGTTTGGTCACGCGCTACGCACTGGCATATCCGCACATTCGCTGGTCTTTGAGCCAGGATGGGAAACCTATTTTTCAGACTACCGGAAGTGGTGAACGCTTTGAAATACTGCAGGCGCTGTTTGGTCCGACGGAAGCCGGAAAACTCATGCCGGTCAACTTTGAGGAGCGACATCTCAAGCTTGAAGGATACATTAGCAGCCTTTCGATGACGCGTTCCAACCGGCGGGACATTACCATGTTTGTCAACGGACGCTGGGTGCAGGACCCGATGCTGACTTCGGCGGTGATCCGGGCTTACAACACCATGTTGATGGTGGGGCGCTACCCAGTGTCGGTTTTGTTCATCAATATCCCTCCGGAACTGGTGGATGTGAATGTGCATCCTGCCAAGGCGGAAGTGCGCTTCAGGGACCAGGACGCGGTATTCAGCGGTGTGCAGCGGGCGATCCGCCGGGGATTGCTGGCATTCACGCCCATTCCCGATCTTAACGCGACCCGATTGTGGGGCAGGAGCGTGCCCGAAACGGATGGGCAAGGCTGGCCGCAAAGCAATCTGAGCGTTGAAGGTGGTCAGAGTGAAGCAGCCGGCGGGGGAGAGTTTGGGACTGGATCAGGGTTTGAAGCAGCAAAACCGCAGCCGTCTTTGCCAGGCAGCCATTTGCCCTTATTGCGCCTGGTGGGGCAAGTGGCATCGACATACCTGATCGCAGAAGGTCCGGATGGGCTCTATCTGATTGACCAACACGCCGCGCATGAACGCGTGCTGTTTGACCAGCTGATGGCGCAATTTAACGCCAAAAGCATTCCCTCACAGGCTCTGTTGGACCCGGTGGTGATTGAACTGACTCCTGAAAAAGCTGGCATTCTGGAGCAGCAGCTAGAGGCGTTATCCAGCCTGGGGTTCGAGATCGAACCCTTCGGACCTAACACGTTTGTAATTCGTTCGATTCCGATTGTGGTGGACAGGAGCGATCCACGCCTTGCGGTGGAAGCCGTGGTAACTGCTTTTGAGGAAGATGAAACCCCCTTGATGGCGGAGGTGGAAGCACGGGTGGCAGCGAGGGTTTGCAAGCGCATGGCGGTGAAAGCCGGGCAGATTTTATCTGAGGCGGAACAGCGCAATCTGCTGCTGAACCTCGAAGCCAGCCAGTCGCCGCGGACCTGCCCGCACGGCAGACCGACTATGATCCACCTGAGCGTCAATTTGCTCGAAAGGCAATTTGGCAGGCAGGGAGCGCTTTGATGGAAGATCTGATGAAGGGTCTTTGGCTCGAAGACAGGAAAATGTCTTTCCGCACCGATCTGCCGCTGCCAAAATTGCAAGCAGATGAGGTCCTGATCAAGGTACTGCTGGCGGGTGTATGCTCCACCGACCTCGAGATGGTCAGAGGGTACTACGACTTCACTGGCGTGCCAGGGCATGAGTTTGTTGGCCAGGTTGTGGATGATAACGGGCACCCGGAACTGCGGGGCAAGCGCGTAATCGGGGATATCAACATCAGCTGCGGGGAATGTGAGCGCTGTTTACGCCAGGAACCGAGCCAATGCATGCGGCGGAAAACGCTGGGTTTATTTGATTATGATGGCGTCTTTGCTGAGTACTGCAAGCTGCCGGCTAAGAACCTGACCGTCGTGCCTGATGAAGTCTCGGATGTTGTGGCAGTTTTTACCGAGCCAACTGCAGCCGCGTTGAGAATTCTGGATCAAATCCAGGTCAAACCCAGCGACCGAGTTATCGTTGTCGGAGCTGGAAGGTTAGGCTTGCTGATTGCGCAGGCTCTGAAAAATACTGGCTGTGATTTGAAAGTGGTAGTACGGCGTCCGGAACCTGCCGCGATCCTGGCCGGGTGGGGGATCGGGGCGGTTTATCCTGAAAAGATCAAAGGTGAACTTGCAGACATCGTTGTGGAAGTGACCGGCTCACCAGAGGGCTTTGAGCTTTCGCGGTCACTGACAAGAGCGAGAGGCACCCTGGTTCTCAAGTCGACCTTTGCGGGGGATGTCAGCCTGAATTTCTCGAAGTTGGTGGTTGATGAGATTACTTTGGTCGGATCGCGCTGCGGCAATTACCCGGCGGGATTACGCGCGCTTGCTTCGGGCTTGATCCAGGTTGGAGACATGGTCGATTCGATCTATTCCCTCGAGTAGGGGTGCAAGGCAATCGAACGCGCTGCTCAAGCGGGGGTGTTAAAGGCGTTGATCAGACCTTAGGATTCTTCCCTATTTACATTTGGATGGACCAAGGGATATCCGTACGGTGGGGGCTTGCTCACACCGCTAATAAATCTGTTCTCGCCGGTCTCCAGATACCCTCCACTTCGTTGCGGGCACAGGCCGCGCGAGGTCGTTAACCGCCAGGTCTCCGATGGTATGGTTAACCTTGAAACATACAATGATTGAACAACAGTCAACCTCCGCCTACTCGTATAGGCGACGCATGCGTCGCCTGCACCTGAATGCTTGTGTTTCCTCTGGCGGGCACGGCGTGCCGTGCCCCTACCGGAAGACTCCCTCCTTTGCCAAAAACACTCCCACCGCTATCACTTTGTTCTCGCTGGTCTCCAGACCGTGCGAGGTCGTTGACCTCCAGGTCTCCGATAGTATGGTTACCAGGGCGGGCACGGCGTGCCGTGCCCCTACAAGAAATCGGTTTTTTAATGTCATAAACTTCCAAAAAAGATGGAGATTTGTTGAGGTAAAAGACTCCAAATATGAAACAAAACCATGCTATAATTGGCATCCGCGGGGCGTGGCTCAGCCCGGATAGAGCGCACGGTTCGGGACCGTGAGGTCGGCAGTTCAAATCTGCTCGCCCCGACAAAAACCTCTGAATCAGATAATTGACTAAGAGGTTTTTTAGTTGCTGCATTTTTGAGGCAAACAGAGACTTTTCAGTGCTTATGCTCAGGATAAGTTACCTGTTGATCATTGGCAAGGCAGATAAGAATAGTGGAGGAGGAGTATAGAGGATATTTACTCCACACAGATTTTGATCAGGCATGCCATTCCAAACCAACACATAGTTAAAAAGGAAATTATCTACAACATTGAATTGTACTGATCCCTCAAATTTCGAATGGTATCCAATGCCTGTTTGACTACCAACATTCAGAAGAATCGAATCGTAGTCTCCATCGAATTTGTATCGCCTTAAATAAATATCTGAATCGATTGGATCGGCTATCTGATTTTTGTAATTAAACCATAATCCTAAAATCGTCGATCCATGAGGAAGGTTAACAGTTCCTCGCCAGAGGTCTCCGGTAAAGCCTGTGTCCACACAGCCTCCGCCACCGTATTGGTATGTGATAGCACTTGAGGCTGGCACAAAGGTTGTGCCACTGATTGAATACCAGGTAGATGCAGTGTTCAAGGCATTATCGCCACCCATTACTGTAATGTCATTTCGGTCGACCATAATTGGCTGAATTTGGTCAATATCCAGGGGAAATTCGCCATCCACCATAATTTCTGGCGGATCAGCTGGTTGAGCACCAGTGGGTCTGGCTGTTGAAATTGACAGGAAGGCGATTAGCAACGATAATAACAATAATTTGCTCGAATTTGGCTTCATTTTTTCTCCTTTTGCATGTCAGAATAGTGGAAAGATTTGGGGAGCTTACTGGATTTACTCCTTTGGATCGACAGTAACGGGTAATTTCAGAATAAATTTTGTTTTCTTAAAATTTTTGTAGGAGTGAAGTTTCAGATTAAATAGTAGCATAAATATTGAGGCTATACAAGTAATATTTGGTTGAAGTCATTGGAATATAGAAAGTTGGAGATACAATTTTTTTGTCACCAAGTTGAAAAGAACAGGATGACCTTATCTTTGTTACAATACTGCCAACATAAAGCGAGGTGAAGCAATGCCGTCAGATACTCAGGTAATCTATTCAATGATGCGGGTGGGGAAGATCTATCCCCCCAACAAGCAAGTACTGCGCGATATCTCGCTTGGCTTTTACTATGGCGCGAAAATTGGCGTTTTGGGGCTGAATGGCTCGGGGAAATCCAGCTTGCTGCGCATTATGGCAGGGGTCGACCAGGATTACGTGGGCGAGATAGCCATGTCCAAAGGTTACTCTGTGGGGCTGCTTGAACAGGAGCCTCAGTTGGACGATTCCAAAACAGTCATTGAAATTATCCAGGAAGGCGTTCAGCCGATCGTGGACTTGCTGGCTGAATACGACCAGGTGAACGAAGGCTTTTCGGATCCTGACGCTGATTTTGATAAGTTGATCGAGAAGCAAGCCCGCTTGCAGGAAGAGCTTGACAGGGTGGATGCCTGGAATTTGGATAGCAACTTAAAGCTGGCAATGGGCGCGCTCAATTGCCCTCCGGCTGATACACAGATCGCGGTGCTTTCGGGCGGGGAGCGGCGGCGCGTGGCGCTGACCAGGCTGCTGCTGACCGAGCCGGACATCCTGCTTTTGGATGAGCCGACAAACCACCTGGACGCGGAATCGGTGGCATGGCTGGAGCATCACCTGCAAAACTACCAGGGGACGGTAATAGCTGTCACGCATGACCGCTATTTTTTGGATAACGTTGCCGGCTGGATCCTGGAGCTTGACCGCGGCTTTGGCATCCCCTGGAAGGGGAACTACTCCTCGTGGCTGGAACAGAAGCAGGAACGCTTGCGCGTAGAAGAAAAGACGGAAAGCAAGCGCCAGCGAACCTTGCAGCATGAGTTGGACTGGATCCATATGTCGCCCAAAGCCCGACAATCCAAGGGGCAGGCGCGCGTGACAGCCTATGAGAAGTTACTTTCGCAAGAACACGAAAAAGTGCGGAAAGATCTGGAAATTTACATTCCTTCTGGTCCACGCCTGGGGGATATTGTGATCGAACTCAATGGGGTTTCGAAAGGCTTTGGCGAACGAAAGTTGATTGAGAACCTTGACCTTTCCATTCCACCTGGCTCGATCGTAGGCGTTATTGGTCCAAACGGGGCGGGCAAGTCGACGTTGATCAAAATGATCGCTGGCTTGACAGAGCCTGATGAAGGCAGTGTCAGGCTGGGCGAGACAGTCAAGTTGGGCTATGCCGACCAGTCACGCACGCTCGACCCTGAGGCAACCGTTTTTGAGACGATCACAGGCGGAGCAGACAACCTGAAGCTTGGGGATATGACCGTGAACGGCAGGGCTTACTGCGCCTCGTTTAACTTCACCGGTTCGGATCAACAAAAAACGGTGGATACACTATCGGGTGGAGAGCGAAACCGCGTTTTCCTGGCAAAGACCCTGACGGTAGGCGCAAATGTGCTTCTGCTCGATGAACCGACCAACGACCTGGACGTGAACACACTGCGGTCGCTGGAGCAGGCACTGGAGGAATTCGCTGGATGTGCAGTGGTGGTAAGCCATGACAGGTGGTTTTTGGATAGAATCGCGACCCACATTCTGCCGCTCGGGCACGACGAAAAACCGCGCCTTTACCTGGGAAACTGGTCGGACTACGAAGAAGGTCAACTCAACAGAGGCAAAAACGTTGGCGTGAGCCGCAAGGACTCGCGCCGGGAGTTGAAACGCGAGTAGGTTTACGGACCGCTTCGCGCTGTAGCCTGATTCTATCGACAAAGAGGAAGCTAGAGGGAAGAGGTGTTAGATCCTTCGTTCCTCAGGATGACAAAATACTTCGTCTTGTTGTTGTCATTCTGAGCGTCAGCGAAGAATCTGGATGAAAACGGTAAGATCCTTCGTTCCTCAGGATGACAGAGATCAATGTGTTATTCTGAGCGTCAGCGAAGAATCCGGATGAAAACGGTAAGATCCTTCGTTCCTCAGGATGACAGAGATCAATGTGTCATTCTGAGCGTCAGCGAAGAATCTGGATGAAAACGGTAAGATCCTTCGTTCCTCAGGATGACAGAGATCAATGTGTCATTCTGAGCGCCAGCGAAGAATCTGGATGAAAACGGGTAAGATCCTTCGTTCCTCAGGATGACATAAAAAAAAAAAAAAAACAGGCTGAGTATCCTCAGCCTGTTTTTGAATTTACGGGTACGACTTACTCGAGAACGCGAACGTCCTGAGCTTGGGGGCCTTTGGCTCCGTCTACAACACTAAACTCGACAGCCTGATCTTCTTTCAGACTTTTGAAACCATCGCCCATAATGGCGCTATAGTGGACGAAGACATCCTTCTCACCACTTTGTCGGGCAATAAACCCATAACCTTTTTCGCCATTGAACCACTTAACGGTTCCGACTTCTCTTGTTGACATGTCTTGATATTCCTCTCTAAAATAAACTAATTAATTTTGTTGTTTTGGGGGTTTACTATCGAGAAAGTGTTGACTTTTCCTACTGCAAACATCCACATACAGGCAATATATTACACCGGTTTTAATGGCTTGTCAATGCATTTGGTAGAATTTTGGACGGTGATCAGCAATTATCTTTTGTACCCCGAGCGCCTTAAAAAAACACTCTTAATCAAGACCTTTTTTCTTGCCGCCTTCAAGAAGCTCGACCAAACCAAGCAGCATCAAGAAGTAAGCGAGACCTTCATCCAGGTTGCCAATGATGGGGAGGTTGTCCGGGATCAGCTCGAAAATGCCGAAGGTGGGGTTGAGCACGTACACTAATCCGAGAAAAGCCAATCCAAACACAAGCCAGCGCGGCCAACCTTTGGACGAAAGGGGTTCAACCATACCGCGCGTAAAGGCCGAGCGCAGGTCTTCTGTGTTGCAGGGAGCATCGCCGATGTCAACAATTTTTGGATCTTTCATTGTGTTTCCTATCTAACAAAAAATTGTGGAAGAAAATGACCTGCATTGAAAAGAATTTTTTCAAGAACGTCTTCAGCCTGGTCGAGATCATTGATGTTGGGGTCAAGAAGGAGACTCTGCAATGCCAGGGTACGGTCGCCTTTGACGACGGCATCGATACACAGCTGGCTGGTGACAACCTCACGCTGCAGCAGGGAAGTAATTCCCTTTGGTATGGAGCTGATTGCTTGCCCATGAATGCCGCTGCGGCTGATGACTGCCGACAACTCCACGATGGCGTCTTCAGGCAAACCTTCGATCAGACCCTCATTGGGGATATTGACCGCTTCCCACAAGAGATTGGAATCAGTCAGGATGGCTTCGATGATCTCAATGGCACCCTCTGAATGGGCGCAGGCGTAATCCTCTGAAGGGGCGCCAGCTTGGAGGTCCTGCTTGAGCTGCTGCCACATCTGGTCGCGATGCTCAGCAAAATAATCCCAGTCGTAAAGTGAAATATCAAACTTTTGCCAGGGCTTCTCGTCGGCATCAGTCATCCAGGGCAGGTACTCGCAGAGGTGTTCATCGCCCGGGATCGGGAAGAGCCCAAAGGCGTCAAAGATACGATGGGTGAGGGGCTCAAAGCTTTCCGGGAGCTCCTGCCAAGCCTGGCGAAAGCGCGGATAGAGGTCTTCACCAGTTTTGCGATCGCGGAGTTCGAGCAGCCAGGTGAAGTGATTGAGCCCGGCAGCTTTGATGGCAAAATGCTCAATGCCCTGGGTCGCCATGTTAGCCATAGGCTTGTCGTTGCAGGAGTCGGCATGGGTACTGAGGAACTCATCAGCTCCTGAGAGTTGGTACTGCGGGGCAAGCGCTTTGGCAACCATCGCGTAACCCGCGGCAAGCTGATGGCAGAGCCCCACTACTTTGATTTTTGAATATTTGTGGATCAGGTAGCAGATGCGGTGCATGGGGTTGGTAAAGTTGATGAACCAGGCATGCGGGCAATCTTCTTCCATGGCGTGGACGATTTCCAGGATGGAATTCACGTTACGCGCAGCGTGGGCGAAGCCGCCAGGTCCGCCGTTTTCGGCGTAGGGCTGGCGAATTCCAAGCGGCAGTGTGCGCTCGAAATCTTCGCGCCAGAGCTGCTCACGGGGCTGCACCTCGACCGCTGAGATGACAAAATCTGCATCTTTCAGCGCGGTTTTGTGGGAAATGTGGCTGGTAATCGTTTTCCGGCAGTTCCAGGCGGAATTGAGCCAATTTGCGAAATCGGTGATGATGGCAAGCGACTCGGGGTTGGTGTCCACCAGGGCGAGCTCAGCGCCATTGAGCACTTCACTGCGCAAAAGGGTGATGAGAGTGCTCTGCCCGAAGGAAGAGCTTCCAGCGCCCAGGCAAACGATGCGGGTCATGCTTGCGGCTCCAGGCCAAACTGCTTTAAGATACTGGTTGCGGCTTTGCGTCCGGCACCCATGGCCTTGATGACCGTCGCGCCGCCGGTGACGATATCCCCACCGGCATAGACTCCAGGGATGGAGGTCCGGGAGGTCTCGGGGTCAACCAGGATGTGCCCCCACTTGTCCACATCCAACCCGGGTGTTGAACGGTGGATGATGGGGTTGGAACCGTTTCCGATCGCTACGACGGCAATTTCGAGGTCCATCTCATATTCGGATCCCTCGATTGGGAGAGGCCGGCGGCGACCTGAGGCATCGGGCTCACCGAGCTCCATTTTTTGCAGTCGGACGCTGGTGAGGCGGCCTTCCTTGTCGCCATGGAATTCCAATGGGGCACTCAGATAGGCGAAATCAACGCCTTCAGCGACGGCGTGCTCGATTTCTTCTTTCCGGCCGGGCATTTCAGCCTGGGTGCGGCGATAGATAATGGTGACTTTTTTTGCTCCAAGCCGCAAGGCAACCCGGGCTGAGTCGAGGGCAGTGTTGCCACCGCCGAAAACGCCAACAGTCTTATTAAGCATGTTAAGAATGGGCGTGTCAACGTAGGGATATTCGTAAGCTTTCATGAGGTTGACACGCGTCAGGAACTCATTGGCAGAATACACGCCAACCAGCGACTCTCCTTCAACCCCCAGGAAATATGGCAAACCTGCCCCGGTTCCGATGAAAATCGCGTCAAAACCCTCCTTGTTAAGCAGCTCATCTATGGTGAATGTCGCGCCGATAAGCGTGTTTGGCACGAATTCGACGCCCGCCTGTGCCAGGGAATTGACTTCCTGGCTGACGATGGACTTGGGCAGACGGAATTCCGGAATGCCATAGCGTAAAACACCGCCGTAATCGTGGAAGGCTTCAAAAACCGTCACCTGTACGCCAGCATGCGCGAGATCCCCGGCGCAGCTCAGGCTGGCAGGTCCGGATCCGATCATGGCGGCCTTAAAATCGGTCTGATTTGGAGCAGGCTGAACTTCGGGTTCAGCAGCGGCAAGCGCATCCGAAACATAGCGTTCAAGCGCGCCGATGTTGATCGGTTTGCCTTTTCGAAGGAGGACGCATGCGCCTTCACACTGGTCCTCTTGCGGGCAGACACGTCCACAGACGCGTGGAAGGGCGTTGTCAGCCTTGATCAAACGCCCTGCGCCAACCGGATCGCCCTTTTTGATCAACTGGATGAATTGTGGAATTTTTACCGCAACCGGGCAGCCTTCCACGCAGAGTGGCGTCCGGCACTGCAGGCATCTCTCAGCTTCGATAAGAGCTTGCTCTGCTGTGAGTCCAAGCGCGACTTCCTGGAAGTTGCGCACACGTTCGTGGGCGGGCAGCTCAGGCACGATCTGGCGCTCTTTAGCTGCCTGGGGTGCTTGTTCTTCAAGCAGAGAAATTTCAACATCGGCTATTTTTTCATCTAGCCGGCAGTCTTCAGGGTCGTTGTAGGCGCGATTTCGGTGGATGACTGTTTCAAAATCTACCAGGTGACCATCAAATTCAGGACCGTCGACACAGGTAAATTTGACCTTGTCGCCCACCTGCACACGGCAGCCACCGCACATGCCAGTACCATCGACCATGATGGTGTTCAGGCTGACGGTGGTTTTAATCCCGTAAGGGCGGGTGAGGTCCGCGACAGCACGCATCATGAAAAGTGGTCCAATTGCAAGGACGTAATCGAAATTTTCGCCCGCCTCAAGGAGCAAGCGCAGTTGATCTGTGACGAAACCATGCAGTCCGAAAGAGCCGTCATCGGTGGTGAGAAGCAGACGGTCACTAACCTGCTCAATTTCAGGTTTGAGAATGATCAGGTCCTTATTGCGGGCACCGACAATGGATGTGACGTGATTGCCTGCCAGTTTGAGAGCCTTGGCGACCGGATATGCCACGGCCGCGCCAACACCACCGCCTATCACGGCGACTTTGCCATAATTTTCGATTTCCGATGGGTTTCCCAGGGGACCCAGGACGTCATGAATGGTCTCGCCGGGTTGGATGGCGTCGAGCATCATAGTGCTCTTGCCCACTGTCTGCACGATCAGAGTGATGGTGCCTTTGTCGGAATCGTGATTAACAATCGTCAACGGCACGCGCTCGCCACCTTCGCCAAGCCGCAGGATCACGAATTGACCGGCTTTAGCTTTTCGGGCTATGTGTGGGGAATAAACGACATACTGGTTGATTTTTTCTGCGAGCAGATTTTTTTCAATAATCGTGTTTAATTCATGCATTTAGATTGCCTGTAGGGTGCTGATTTGGATTGAAATCTGACCTCGAATCAGTCGATTACTTTCAGACACCAGTAAAGCGCTTTTGTATCTTCCGGGCTGAATTTTTGAACAATGCAATAGCGGCCTGGCATCAGTTCCTGGGCTGGCTCAAACAAGTACATATTATTCTCGGCGGGAGTCGTTGTGAAGGGAATGGGCTCGCCATTTTCGTTCATCAATTGCAACTTTTCAGGGATGATATAGAGGTCATTGATGACCACGGAGGGCTGTCGGTTGTTTAATTGTGGGATGCCCTCTTCTGTTTCAGGGAGCATTTCATAAAATTTCATCTCAGCGTAGAGTCCTTCATTCAGGGCAAAGACGCCCGAAGAAGGCGGCTGCGTTGAAAGAACAGGCGTGGGGCGGGTTAGGAATGGAATTTCCACGTTCAGGAGAGTGGTGCCGATCAGGATCCCGATAATGATGAAAACCGTCAGGGTCAGACCATAAAGCAAAATGTCCAACCAGGGATGACGCGCGGCAGGCGCAGGAACTGGCTGCGATGCGGCAACCGGTTGGGGACTGACGGCAACAGGCTGCGGTTGGGGCGCAGGGCGGTCCGCATGGGCAGAGGCAGCCACGTTTGCTGCAGCCTGCGAAGGGGTCTTGAACACGCCAATTGGCTTGGTGTAATCCGAAAGCTTCTCCCCCGGCTTGGGGGGAATGTATTTTTTGCGTTCAATGAAAGCCAGACCGCGCTGAGCAGGGCGATTGGCGGGGTCAATCTCGAGCGCTTTCTTGAGGAAAATGACCTGTTTTTCTTCATCCTCAATGATGGCAGAGAGCCAGACCCAAACATTGGCGTTTTCGGGTTCCTCAACAATTGCATCCTTAAGATGCACCAGGGCTTGTTCCATCAAGCCTGATTTTGCTGCGTCGATACCTTGTTGAAGTGATGAAGTCATGTCAGATTCTCCTGTCAGACATAAGGATTGCACATTTTATACCAGATCAAGTTTACCACAGGGAGCCGGCAGATGGCAGATTATAATTGCCTCTCAGAAATGGAGAATCACATGCTGATTGGATTGATGAGCGACACTCACAACAACCGTCCCAACCTGCGTTACGCACGCGATATTTTCAGGGCGTTGGGGATAAAGACCATCCTGCACGCGGGAGATTTGATCTCGGCGGAGCTGTTGGAAGAAATCAAAGAATTTTCTTTGTATTTGTCTTTTGGTAACGGCGATGATCCCTTGATGATTTCTGCGAAGGCTGAAAGGGTCTCGGAGCGCTTTGTTTGCGAGGAGATGCTCGACTTAAAGCTGGTCGGCAAGCGTATTTTCATGATCCATGGCGACCACAGAACAGAGCAGGAAAAACGGATTGCAAGCGGGGATTATGAATTTGTGCTGCATGGGCACACACACCGTTTCCGGGATGAGAGGGTTGGCACGACGCGGGTGATCAATCCCGGCGCATTGGGCGGCAGGTTTGTTGGGGAGCGGTCTTTCGCAACGCTGGATCTGGTGGAAAATGAACTGCAGCGCTATTTTGTGCCTTGAGATTCTTCTCTCAGGCAGTTTTTGGTTCATTCAAACGTGGGTTTTTGCATCAGAATTTTTGAGTGGAAAATTCGAACCCTTGCGAAAAGGCGGGGGTGCATGTATAATGCTTTTTCTACGGGGCGTGGCGCAGTCCGGCTAGCGTGCTTGCATGGGGTGCAAGAGGTCGAAGGTTCAAATCCTTTCGCCCCGACAGAGAAGACCCCTGGAGGAATCCAGGGGGTTTTTTAATTCCCTGAATAAGCGTTTGTCATTGGCGGATGTTCGATAAGGGAGATGGATGGTGGTGGGAGCGAGTACTGCTCGCCTCGCTCCCTGCATCATGACTCCCACTGTAGGAAAGTTGCTCGATTGTACCGATGGTCACTTGTACTGGTTACGAAGCTGACGGATATCCTAAAACCATGAAAGAACAAAACTATGTCAATTTCATATCAGGTAAGATACCTAGTAAGAGAACACGAGCCATTTCTTTAAAACCTTCGATGTATGGCTTAACATCTTCGTAAACTATTTTGGTCATGCTTTATTTAAAAAATAACTTTGGTTTTCAATTATCCTTTCCTTTTTCTTTACTAATATGTTTTCTTTATCATTCAAAGGCATTACTTCAATAATTTTCAAAAAACCCAACAATCTCTTACCATAATAACACCATAGTTTTTTACCAACCTTACTTATACAATATACTACTTCTAAGTCTGTATCCTTTTCAGCACCTGATCCCAAATTTACTTCGCCATAATTTATGTTTTTATTGGGACCAAAACTATAAAAAGAAATATTAGGTATCTTAGATGATACTAAAGTCCAAGAAATTACCAACAAAATACAAAAAGACAAAATCACAAGAGAGACAGACCTTAGCATAAAATAATTATACTCAATTATTGATAATATTCCAGTCTGCCAAATCCTCTATTACAACAAACGTTGACATAACCGGGGCCGTACCAGTAAATTCTGACCACTTTGAAACCAAAAAATTGTTATCTTTGGTTAACACATATTCGGAATCATCAGAAAATATATCTTGATTGGTAATACCTTTATTCAATGAATATGATCTGTTAAGTAAATCCTCCCCCTCAGCCTGATTTTGATCAAGAAAATCACTCAATATATTAATTATGTCTACTGGCAAATAAGCCATTTTGCGAGCATTATAAGTAAAATTTATAAGTACTGGTTTTGATGCATATAAATCACGTAGTTTTAATAATTCTTCTGTCGAAGTAATATTAAAATTATTTGGGCCAGTTTCATCCGAAATTTTTATTCTAGATTTACTAAAATGCACAATTACCCCTGGAATATCATCACCAAAAACATACTTTTGTTTCGCCACAAAAACAAACCTCTTCTTATTTTTATCCACTCCTCCCAATAAATAATAACCTTCTTGGTTATTCTCATCTACTTTTACATCAAACAAGATGTATTGTCCCATAAAATATCCCTCTTCACTTGAAACAACCAAACCTAAACTTTGCTCATCCATCTCAGGTAAATTAAATCCTAACTCTGCAATTTTTTCATCTGTATAACTTCCGGCTTTTTTTAAAAAATCTTCTACCATTTGCTGAACTCTCAATTCAATTTCTAAGCCTTCAACTGTCGCCGTTGTCTTGGGAGTCGGGGTGATAGTTGGCATCTCCGTCGCTGTCGCTGTCGGCTCGGGGGTCAGGGTAACGGTTGGCAGCTCGGTCGCGGTTGCCATCGACAGAGGGGTTTGGAGGACCGTGCCGCACGAGCTTAGAAAGCTGGCAAGCAGGATGAACAGAAGGAATCTTGCGTAAAAAGAAATGGTGGAATTCTGTTTGGATTGGGTGCGTTTTTTCATGATCCCTCCCGCTGGTGATTATGTAAATTTTACACCACCTTGTTCTCGCAAGGTCTCCAGACCTTGCAAGGCTTTTAACCTCCCCACTAATAAGGATGGGTAGGGGCGAAGCAACCTTAAATTGCCGATGTGGTGGTGCAGAACTATTTATCGGGATGCTTCGCCCCTACGACGGATACACAGAAAATTTATATTCTCCAGAAATATCCAATGGATTGAAGATCTTTTCTCCCAGAATCACGACATCCTCCATACATGTTTAAATTTAGAGACCTATCGGTCAACTACCTCGCACGGTTTGGAGGCCGTCGAGAATAGGTAAACTGCAGGGTTCAAGTTTGGAACCTGGCCTACGAAAGGCACGGTCAACCACAAGGGTTGACCCTACGATGGAAACAAAAGATCGATTGAACCCATTGAATAACGCGTTCGGTAGGGGCGAAGCAGCCGAAAATTGCTGATGGGGTAAAGCAGAATTAATGATCGGGAGGCTTCACCTCAGCAATCAAGAAATATCATGTATAAACCAGTTTTTGTATCCGAAAACGCAAGGTTATAATCATTCAAATTCAGTTTTCTTACGTTTCAGACTTCCACCCTCAATTTATCAAGGAGCCTGGCATGAATACCAAACGTTTCACAATTTTACATTCCAATGATATGCACGGAGACTTCCTGGCGGAGCTCGAAGCTGGTACCGGTGATGCCATTGGCGGCATCGCATTACTATCAGGCTACATCAATCAAGTTCGTGCGACTGAAAAAAACGTGATCTACACAATCTCTGGTGATATGGTGCAAGGCTCGATCATCGATTCTGAGTTTAAAGGGATCAGCACCATTGAAATCATGAATTATCTGTCCCCGGACTGCGCGTCTCTGGGAAACCATGAGCTGGATTACGGCTTGCCTCACTTGTTATTCCTGGATAAGCTTGCAAATTTTCCCATCATCAATGCAAACATGTATATCAAGAAGTACAACAAGCGCCTGATGCTGCCTTACCTGATAAAGACCGTCGATGATTTTGATATCCTGTTCATTGGAATAGTGACTGAGACTGTATTGGATGCTCTCAAGCTTGATTGCCAGATTGGTACTTTCATCAGCCTTGAAGACGCTGCTACTGAGATTGGACGAATTTGTGATGCCTACAAAAACGATGACATTGATCTGACAGTTTTACTTACCCATATTGGTCTTGACTCGGACAAAGAGCTCGCTGCGATGTTAAAACCAGAATGGGGCGTAGACATGATACTTGGTGGACATTCCCACAGTTACATGGACCAGCCTGAAGTAGTAAATGACATTCTGATAGCACAGGCGGCTGTTGGCACGGATCAAGTTGGACGATTTGACATCCTGGTGGATGATGACAGCAATTCGATCGTGGACTGGAAGTGGCAATTGGTGCCGATCCATTCAGACGATATTGCGCCTGATCTTGAGTTACAGAAATTTATCGATTCCTACAAAACTGCGGTGGATGCCAAATACAACACATTGCTTTGCCGGATGTCCCAGACATTGACGCATCCAAGCAGAGAAGTTGAAACTGGGCTGGGGAATCTGATCTCAGACATCTTTGCTGAAAATTGGGATCTTGATGTTGCATTTATTGGCAGCGGGTCAATCCGGATGAAACAATTGGGTCCGGTAGTGACCCTCAGAGACCTTAAACAATTATTTCCGTACGACGACACGTTCTCACGTTACACAGTCAGCGGTAAGCAGCTCGAACAAATTTTTTCATATATCATGCGAAAAGAAAACCGTAACGGAGAAGGGGAGTGTTACCAGGTGAACCACGGAGTAAAGGCGGTTTACGACGAGGTTTTTGAACGACTTGTCAGCCTGGATATTGGTGGTAATCCTGTGGATATGGATCGGACTTACCAGATCGGGCTGCAGTCCTACCATGCGATTAACTGTGAGGAAAATCTTGGCTTCACGATGGAGGAATTGAGCGAGCTTAATCCTCCCAAAGTACTGGCGACTTCCATGCAGTCGGTGATTGACGAGTACCTGCGCGAGCATCAGGCGATCAAGCGAGAGGTGGAAGGAAGACTCGTCTACCGGTAGCAATTGAGTTGGTGCAAGACCATCATCAATTCCTTGTTACAAAGTGATAAATGCCCTTGTTCTTGCAAGGTCTGGAGGCCTTGCAAGGGTTTTGACTGAAGGTCTCCATACCTTGATTAGGTATCACACAATTGGTTTTCGGATCATAGCGGTGCGAGTAAGCCCAACCGGACGATCGAATCTGGTAGGGATCGGCTTCATGTGCGGCACCATACACTTCAGTCCATCAGCATAGCTTGTATTTATTAAGTGTATGTTGGAGACCTTCAGTCAAATACCTCGCGCGGTGAGGACACCGGCGAGAACAAAGTGAATGTTGGAGACCAGACGGTCAGATTCCTCACTTGGTCTGGAGACCAGCGAGAACTCGGACCTCCCCACATGTTAAGAGGTTGGGCAGGGGCGTAGCAAGCTTAACTTGCTGATCTGGTGAGACAAAATTAATGGTCGGGATGCTTCGCCCCTACAACGGCCATACGGACAATTTTTATTCCCCGGTGATTACGAATGGGATGTAGAAGTCAAAGAAGACCGGTTCTTCGACCCTGGCGCCGGCGCAGTTGGACATTTGCGAATAGCAAACACCATCGCTTTCAGCTGCCTGGACCTTGTAGAAATAGTATTTGTCTAATTCGATGTCTGTGTCTTCGTAATTGTTGCTAGTCACCTGGGCGATTTGGGTGAAGATGCCTTCGCATGAGCTGTCGCTGCGGTAGACGTTGTAAATGTCCGCGTCGACGACCTCCGGCCAGGAAAGCAGGATGGTATCAGTTAGGGTGGTGGCAGTAATGACCGGGTCAGTGGCAAAGCATGGTCCAATTGGTTCTACCAGGCTGGCGACAGTACCAATGCCAGCCTGGGCGATCGAAAGCGTGACAGGCAGATTCATATTGGCAATTCTGTCAGTTATATGGTGATAGTTTGGATTTCTGTCCTGCCCAACACAGCCATCCGCTAAACTGCTGTTGAAAAAGTTTTCAAGCACTTCAACAGCTCCGACGTTGGCAGACCAAAACGAGGCGTGGTCAGATATGCCCGTTGCTCCATCGGTAAGATAGTCGAAAGTCAAATTGAGCCCATAGTTTTCGATAACGTCTGTGAAGCAGGTCCCGACTACGTTTGAATCCGCGCGTGTGCCCACGTGCAATTCAAAACAGTGATCATCATCGCTATCGTAACCAAACATGTCCAAATTTACGACCCCCATGATGTAATCCATCTCGGCAGGATGGTCAGCCACATATGACACGCTGCCCAACAAGCCTTGCTCTTCACCGGTGAAAAAGATGATCTTGATGGTGCGGTCGAACTTATAAAAACGGAACAGTCGGGCAGCTTCCATCAGGGCAGCCACACCGCTGCCGTTATCCTCCGCGCCTGGCGCATTGGTGTTGGGTTCCTCATAGGAAATACTGTCCAAATGGGCGGTCATCAGGACGATCTCATCAGCATTCGGGCCATGCCCCGGGATGGTGACGATCTTATTTTTCCAAGTTAGTGTCTGACCAAGAAATTTGACATTTTGGTCCAGAGAGAGAAGCCCTTCACCGTCTTTACTTATTGATTCCTTAATTACTTCTTTTTTGCTTTCGAAGATGTTATATGGGGAATAGGAATGATCAGTGAGATATGTGCCTTGCTCGTAGCCAAAACGCTCAAGTAGTTCGCCTAGGTAAGGATAGGCCATGGCATCAGGATTAGTACTAAATAACTGGGAAGAGTAGCGGGTCAGGATTTTTCTTGGCTCTCCTTCAATAGGGACAAAATCTTCACCGCTGAAATTTCGGATCCATTGGGTTACAGCGCCTTCGGTGACCTGGTTTAGGATCTCCTGCACTGTAGGATTGTATGGGCAGGTGACGGTTTGGCTGGTGCCAGAGGCAGTAGGAACGGAAATAAGCAGAATAAGCGCGATGACGAGCAAAGTCAGTCTTATCTTTTTCATGCAAATCCTTTGACAGGAGAGACCAAATGTTAGCGAGCTCTAAACCATTCCGTATGCGTAAAAAGTCGGGATGAAAACGGTGGATTCCCCGGCCAGCCAGGATTCGAGCGCGCGTTCTTTCATGGCGAGGATCTCATCCACCGGAATAAAGCCCCCGAGATCAAAGGCGATAATATCCCATTCGTGATCAAAGTCATCTTTTTCAGGGTAGCGCCACTGCCCGGCAAGTAAGCCCAGGCGTACATCCTTCAAGCCAATTGTGCGGAAGATGTGCCCCAGTTTTCGTCCCATGCTTAGATCGATGCCCTGGAAGGCAAGCGAGCGATTCTGGATTTTTCCGATGTCCTGAAACACTTTTGGATAATCAATGCGCGAGTGATAATCGGGTTCGGCGAAAGCGACCACGTAGCCACCGGGTTTGGTGACGCGTTTCATTTCAGCGACCACATGGGCTGGATCCCGCACCCAGAGCAATACGTAATGAGTTGCCGTCAGGTCAAATTGACCTGCTTTGAAGGGCATGTGGTGGGCATCAGCATTGAAAATGATCGATTTTGCAGGGTGCAAATTTGAAAACTGGCAGTTTTCAAGGTTGAGATCCAGACCGGTAACCTGCAAACCGCGGCCGGTGTATTCATCCAGTAAAGCCCCGGTGCCAACCCCAACATCCAATAGAGTCTGACCAGGCTGAGCGTTGATTTTTCCAAAGATAAAGTTGCGTAAATCTTGGGTCCAGGTGGACTGAAGGGTAAAACGTTCGTGCCACTCAGAAATTCTCAAATTGCACCTCCAGCTATCACACGGGACCAGAGGCTGGACCATTCTTCACCCAGGAGGTTGCCGTAGTTATCCTTGCTGCCGGCATGATCTGCCAGGCTGCCATCTGGTTGGATCACTAACTGCTGCGAAGGCTGTGAGTCAGGGTCCCAGATACTAAAGAGAACTTGAGCTTCGTGGTGGTGATAAGGGACAGGCATGTCATCCACGAAGACAATGCCGCTTTCGCTGAGTTCATGCTGCAGATGGCTGGCGTGAGCATGCGAAAACTCATTTTCCGGAAGGAAGTTGAAGGCATTGGCCCCAAGGTCTTGCAATTCGTGGATGAGATCGTGGTAGTCACGATCAGAGTGGATGGGAATGCGCAGGCATGTGAAAAGGTCCTGGTCCAGGATGTTCGACAAATCCTGCATGTCGTCCGTGTTCGCGGGGTCCAGGCTGAAAGTGAGGTGGTCCAGACCAGCTTCAATTAAGGGTAAGAGGATAGACGGGTTCTTGAGATTAGGGTCGGAGGAGACCAAGCCACTGACAAGCCCAAGCTGCTCAGTGAAAGCCATAAGCTCCAGGAGGTCATCACGCAGAGTGGGTTCTCCGCCAAAAAAGACAACATGGGGGATACCCACATTGTAAAGCTTTGTGAGGATGGTTTTCCAGTCCTCACTTGTCAGTTCGTTGTCTGCCAAAAGATGGTCATCACCGTCAAAGAAAGTGCGGTAGGTCAGGCAGCAATCAATGCGCAGGGGGGCAGTGAGGTTTTTGTCAAAGACATGCGACTCAAAACCAATGGTAGCAGATGGTGAAAGATCATTCTCGCGACCAAGGTAAAGGATCTGATCGATAAACAGTTGCACATCCCGCATCAGGACTTCGCGCGTGACATTGTATCTTTCCGACATGGCATCAACAATCTGGACGTTATCCTTGCCCTGGATCAGATGATAGGCAAATTCGGTGGCAGTCTGATTCAGATGCAGGACCGTAGACGCGTTGACGACCAAAATCCCTTCGCCATCGGGCTCAACACGCAGATGAAGGCGGAATTGGTCTGGCGACTCGGCTGCGGTGTGATAAGCATAAAAACCAGGGGATAAGGGTTTAAATGATTCTTTATTTGCGCGTAGTTTAGTGCCTTTTGCTACCATGCTTAGCTCCTTCTCAACACAAGATCGCGGTAAATAGGCTGCGGGTTTTGATGTTCACGAGCCAGTGGGCAGCCGCCACCACACTCGATGAAAAAGTCACAGGTCCTGCATACTTCTGGAACGTCCTTGCGCAGGCGCAAAGAAAGCGCAAGCGGGTGTTCCCAGATCGCAGACCATGGAGAAGACAAAAAGTCTCCCAATGCTTCGTAATAAGATTGGCAGGGGATGACCTGACCATTCGGTTCGATGCACATATTGTAATAAGCAGCTGTGCAGCCTTTGATGCCGAGTTCGAGCTGAAGGGGATCAAAGTGGCAGTATTGGGTGGGGGTATACCAGATCAGGCGTTGCCCGCTCTCCTGGGTAAAGCTTCTCGCTATCTCAAGCAGATTTGGCAGCTCTTCTTCTTTCAGACCGGTGTTGACTGTGCTGCCTTTGCCAGAGTAGATCAGGGCGTTTAGTCCCACTGTCGGAACGCCGAGATCCCGCAGGAAAGTGAGGAGTTCGAGCAGGTAGGATTCGTTGTTTTCGAGCAGGGTCGTGTTGGTCATCATGTAAAGCTTGCTGTTGACCGCATTGCGGATACCCTGTACGGTTTCTTCCCAGGCGCCCTTTCTGCGTACCATCTGGTTGTGCACTTCGGGGCGGTTAGACTCGAGCGTGATCTGGACATGATCAAGACCGGCTTTTACAAGCGCGTCCACATAGGCAGGATCGGAAAATTTACGTCCGTTGGTGTTAAGGCCTGCCACGAGCCCTGTTTGCTGGGCGTAGGCGACCAATTCCGATAAATCGGGGCGCAGAGTAGGTTCCCCTCCGGTAAAGACAACATGAGGGATTTTCAGGTTCCAGATCTTGTCCAGGATGGATTTCCAGCCCTCGGTGGGGATCTCCGGGTAGGTGCGAACGCGGGCATTATAGCAATGGGCGCAATCGTTATTGCAGCGATAGGTGATCGCAAGATCCATGCGGTAGGGCGCGCTCAATTCCCGGCTAAAAGGCAGATCTATTTCGAGTCCGAGATCACAGACCGGGCACAAGCCTGATTTTTCGTCGATCAGCGCTTCCACACGGGCACAAGTTTCGAGGTAATCCTGCTTTAGCTGCCTGGAGGGGGCTTTGAAACGGGCGCGCAGTGCCTTCAGAGCGGATTTTTCATCTACTTTTTCAAGGCTAAGAAAAGCCATGTAAAGAGCAGTAGGGTTGAGATGCATCACGCGTGAGGCGTTGACCACCAGCAGTCCGCTCAGGTCCGGATCAACCCGCAAATGGACGCGCGACTTGGAGTCGGCATCTGCAATGTCGTATTGGTACATCCCTTCACTGAACGGTTTTATCATAAGCTGACCAGATGATTAATGAGTTATCGACCGCCGCCAGCACAAGCACAGGCGCAGCCAGCGCAAGCGCAGGCACATGCACATGAAGAGCCGCCGCCACTACCGCGGAAACCGCCACTGCCACTACGAGGGGTTGTGACCGGGATCGGATTGGTGCGGCTAGTAACCGACGAGGTGAAGTCGGTCACATTGCCGATCACACCTGCAGCCATATTGGAAGCACCAGTAACCATTGAGGCGGCAAAGTCGGCCCCAGGCAGGCTGGGCAGGTTGATGGAAGGACGACTTCCACCTGATCCGGTGCTGGTTGTGACTGGGGCTGCCAGCCCTCCACCACTGCTCGTCACAGGTTGATAAGTTGGGTCGTAGCGCGGCCACCAGCGTGGGATAAAGACCGGTTGCCCGGTGAAGGTGCGCGTAGTGCGATCATTGAATTCTTTGTCGAGCATCGTCCATTCAAGCGTGTGGTCGTATTGTGCACTCTTGACTTCAGGAGTCTGGGCGGTTTCAACCGCTTCCCAGGCACGGCGGATAATGTCTTGATAGTATTCCTTGGTTTCCTTGGCACTGAAGCCTTTCATTTTGTCCGCAACGGATTTAACCAGATCGATCATAAGTGATTTAATCCCAGCCTGGCGTTTGGCTTTATTTGCGTCCATGAAAGCGATCAGGAAGGCTTGCTCGTAAGGATAGAGACCTTTGGGCAAGGTTTTTACTGTGTCAATTTTCAGAGGATCACGATTAATGACTGTGATAGCTTCTTTTTTCAGCAGACCGAAAAGAATCATAGTGAGGACTTTGTCAAGTGGTTCCTCCAGCAAAATGCCTGCTTCAACCGCGGTGAGACCGCGCTTGATGCCCTTGCCTTCAACGGAAATTTTGGGGGGCAGATACTGCATCTTACGTTTATTGGTTTGCTTTCTACCCTGAATAATTGCAAGAATTGAGAAACCAATAAAGACAAGTGGAAAGAAACCGCAACTCACAAAACTCCACAGCCTGGAAAAGAAACTTGGAGCAGTAGAAACAGTAGAGCCACCATCAGAGGGAGAAGTATCTTTCGTTATCAGTGTCCCGGCAGGAACTGCAGAGGTTGGAAATGCGGCACCAAAGCGATATTGGCTATGGACATCAGCGTTGTTTGTATACCAGGAATAGTTAACACGCCCATCTGTGGTCATCGTGGCTTCAGGCTCGTTTGCACCCGGCCAATCTGAGGGTTCATACCAGACGCCCTCTTCAGCCCCAACAGCAGGTGGGAGGATGATGGTCATGCGATATTCGGTGTTTTGGGAGCGATCGTATTGGGAGCCAAAGTAGTTGGGAACAAAGAAAAAATTAGCATAATCCGTGCGATCTTCACGATCGTAGGGGTATAGAATTCCTTCGACGCCGTAGACCCAGGCTGTCACAACGCCTGCTTGGCCAGGCTGAATAGCATACTCCCCAAGGGCCAATTCGGCGCCCTGCACATAAGCTGAATCATTGACTTCGGGCATTTCCATCCCGTTAATTTCAGCTTTGATGTCCGAAAGGTTGTATCGGGTGGTGGGCAAACCGAGGTCAACAAAATCGATTTCGTGCGCCGAAGGGTCGTTTTGGAAGGCCATGTAGTAATACAGGGTCAATGTGCCATCCGCTTCAAGATAGGCCTCAACCTCATAGGCGGTGAGAGAGAAGCGATACTCCTGAGCCTGGGCCGATCCGATTGGGATCAGGAGCAAGAGCAGACTTAGAAATAAGAAAACACGCTTTAGTTTGTTCATAGGCTTACCACTTTGGTTCTTCAGTAATCTGATAGGTTGTACCGCAGCTGTGGCATTGCACGGTCACAGCCCCATTGACGAGTTTCATATCGTCCGGAGCAAGAGGCGCGCCACAGGATTGGCACTTGATCGTATCCATCTGTACGTTGCCTGGAAGGTCGACATTATAGGTCACGTTTTGGACTGTCTGTTTTGATGCGGCTGCCAGGCGAACGCCTGCAAAGATCAAGACGAATCCCAAAACAAGCCCAATGATCCCATAAATGATCCAGGAAGGGGAACCTCCTTCACCACCTGCTCCCAGCAGAAGCAAAAAGGAAAAAACGATGAAGATTGCTGCAAGAATATAGGAAATTACGCTGCCAGCTTTCATAGGAACTCCTTAACTATTAGTTTTGTAATCAGCATAACACGATGCATCCGACGAAACCCTATATAATATGTTGAACACTATGATGATATCATCAAAGAAGTTATCTGTACTTCTATTATAGTAAATTTTGGTTAAGGGTACTATGGAAAAAACATCAATTCCGAAAGTTGTAATCGCAAGACTGCCTGTCTATATTCAGAAACTCAACCAACTCATGCGTGAAGGGCGCGAAAGCGTGTCGTCGCAGGAAATGGCTGAATACCTGGGTGTGACCTCTGCTCAAATTCGCAAAGACCTGTCCTTTTTTGGCGGCTTCGGAAAAAAGGGCGTAGGCTATGATGTGATTAACCTGCTCGAGTCGTTAAGAAGCATCCTGAATCTGAATCAAATCTGGGAAGTCGTGTTGGTTGGCGTCGGCAAACTAGGGCAGGCACTATTAAGTTACCAGGGGTTTTCGAGAAAAGGTTTTGAAATTGTAATGGCCTTTGATAATGATCCCAATATCATTGGGCAGACAATCGCGGGTGTAAAAGTGCGGGATGTTTCTGAAATGCAAAACCTTACCTGCCCACGGAACATTCCAATTGCCATCCTGACCGTGCCAGCTGGCAACGCCCAGGAAATGGCGGACCAATTGATCCATTGTGGTGTAAAGGCGATTCTTAACTACGCGCCGGTGACGCTAAAAGTGCCAGAAGGCATCAGGCTGGCCAACATAGATCCGGTGTTGAGCCTGCAGACATTCACTTATTATTTGTAAGATCCGGGATTAACGCCCCTGGTTGCGAAGAATCACCTCGAGAATTGAAAAAGCTTTGGCTGTTCCCTCTACTGTGCAGGTAACGGGGTTTTCGACCACGTAAGCAGGGATGCCAAGGGCAACCGTCAGGTACTTATCCAAACCTTTCAAGAGTGAGGTGCCGCCACAGAGTGCCACACCGCGATCGATGATGTCGGAGATCAATTCAGGCGGTGTTTTTTCGAGAACCCGGCGGATAGCCGAGACGATATCCTCCAGGGGAGGTTGCAAGGCTTCGACGATCTCGTTGGTGGAAAGACTGGCGGGTTTGGGGAGCCCGGAAACCTGGTCCTGACCCTGGATTTCCATTGTCTTTTCTTCCTGGGTGGGGGTGGCCGCGCCAATATTTAGCTTTAATTGCTCAGCAGTTGGCTGACCAATGATCAGACCAAACTTTTTCCTGACGTAGGTGATGATGGCTTCATCCAGTTTTAAGCCGGCGGTGCGGTTGGCTTCAGCACTGACTATGCCGGTCATTGAGATGACTGCCGCCTGCGTGGTGCCGGCGCCAAGACAAATGATCATATTGCCGGTGGGGGTGTTGATGGGCAGGTCCACGCCGAGAGCGGCAGCCAGCGGCTGAGGGATGATGTTCACCTCGCGACCGCCAGCACCCAAACCAGCCTCTACTACCGCGCGCTTTTCGACGCTGGTAACGCCGTATGGTGATGAGATTAGCAGGCGGGGTTTGAAGAACAGGGTCGGTCCGGTGACTTTTTTGATCATCTCACGCAGGAAGATCTCGGTTAATTCATATTCCGCAATGACGCCGTGGCGAAGGGGACGGATAACCTCGATCGATTCAGGCACACGCCCCATCATGCCAAGGGCGGTGGTGCCGTATTCGACAAGCTTCATTTCGTCTACGATAATCGCCACAACAGTCGGTTCTTGCTGAAGGATCTGATTCCCTTCCGCGATCTGCGTGTTGAATGTGCCGAGGTCAATGCCTAATTCCCTTGAAAGTCCCATGTTTTATCCATTTAGTTAATGATTTCTAAAAATAAATTTTACCATCTCTATGATTGGAAAAGATAAGCCTAGAAATGGTCAAAATACTGCAAGGCGACGCGAAGTTTTGCTTCAACGTCATCCGGTGTGTCTTTGGGAATGGTTTGCAGTGCAGTCTGAGCCTCCACAACGCTGTAACCAAGCGAAATCAGGGCATCGACCACGGCATCATCTACATCTGTGATGCTGCGGATAGCCAGTCCGTCGCTATCGGGCAGTTTCCCTTGCATTTGGATGATGATTTTTTGGGCAGTCTTCTTACCAATGCCGGGAACACGGCTGAAATAATCCGGTTTTTCACTCAGGATGGCAGAACGGATGTTATCGATTGAAAGGCTCGAAAGGATTGACAGCGATAGTTTTGGACCCACACCGCCAACTGCCAGGAACTCAAGGAATAAATGTTTTTCTTCAAGGCTGCTAAAACCGAAAAGCGAAATGTTATCTTCGCGAACGAGCATGTAGGTGTAAAGATAAATTAAATCCCCTTTTTCGGTATCAGAAAGAAACGATTTGGGAATAAAAACCTCGATACCAAGACCGTTGATGTCGATTATGACAGTTTCTTTGGTCAGTTGAACTACTTTGCCGGAAATTGAAGCGATCATGATAGCCTCCGTTGGGCGTGACGGTGTTGATAGATTTGGTAGAGCATAATACCTGCAGCGACAGAGATGTTGAGGGAGTCACAAGCCCCTTCCATGGGTATGCGCAGCATTTGGGAGCAGAGACTGACATACTGGTTCGAAAGCCCCTGGCGCTCACTGCCCAGCAGCAAGAGAACGGTGGGAGGGAATGTCACCTCAAAGGCGGAAGCAGTAGCTTTATCGGAAGTACCAATCACCATCAAATCGGTGCTGCGATGCAAAAAAGCCTCAAAATTGCTGAAATCAGCACGATAGTGAGGTATGGTAAAAATCGAACCCATGGAGGCTTTTACAGCGGCAGGATCGTAGGGGTCGGTGGAATCATCCAGCAGGATCAAGCCGCTGACGCCAACGGCGTCACAAGTGCGCAGGATGGTGCCGAGATTGCCGGGGTTCTGGATTGATTCAATGGCAACCCAAAATGAGCCCGATGAGGCGGACGCGGAGTTGATATCTGACCAGTTTTGGGAGATAAGTGCCGCAATTCCCTGGGGTTTCTCTTTGCGGGCAAGTTTGGCAAATACCGATGGACTCAATTCCAGGATGGGTATGTTGCGCTTTCTTGCCAGTTCGACCAGAGAACGACCGTATTCGCTGATGAGCAGCTCGGGGGAGATCAAAAGTTCCTGGATAGTGGCGTTGGAGTCAAAAGCCTGACCAACAGCTTTGAGCCCTTCTGCCAGGAAACTTCCGCTGGAGCGGCGTTCTTTCGGCTGCTCCAATTTTCGCAGTGCTTTTATGTGGTCATTGGCTGAGCTGGTTATCATGGGGCTATTCCATCATACGGCGCAGATTGAGATGGCTGGCGTGGCAAAGCGCCACGGCAAGCGCGTCCGCAGAATCGTCAGGCTGTGGGATTTCACTCAGATTTAGTAACATTTTGACCATGATCTGCACCTGCTTTTTACCTGCCCGTCCATTACCTGAGACGGATTGTTTGACCTCGTTAGGTGTGTATTCGGCGATCGGCAGGCTGTGGCGGGCAAGGCAAAAAGTCGCCACGCCGCGCGCTTCACTAACCGACATTGCGGTTGTGATGTTTCGCTGGAAAAAGAGCTTTTCCATGGCGGCTTCGGTCGGTTGGTAAGTCTCAATCAGAGTGCTTAGCCTGTCGTAGAGAAAAATCAAACGGCTGGAGGTTGAGCTCACAGCCGTTGAATCTATGACTTCGTAGTGAACCAATTCAGGTTCATTGTGCTCGTTGAGGCCGATCAGACCGATACCCGTGCGAGTCAAACCCGGATCGATACCCAAAATCAGCATTAATGCCTAATCTTCCTCCAACCTCTCAAGATCCTCATTGGTGTATTTGAGGTTAGAGTAAACATTCTGCACGTCGTCACTTTCTTCGAGGGCAGAGATGACTTTCAGAACGGAAAGAGTCTGGTCGGGGTCGAGCTCAACTTCCTGTTTGGGGACCATGCGCAGACCGGCATCTTCGGTGTGGAGCCCGGCATTTGCCAGACTGTCGTGGATTGCTTTGAAAGTCTCAGCAGGACCGATGATCTCGATGTAACCATCTTCTTCGGTGACATCATCCGCACCAGCTTCGAGAGCAGCCTCAAAGGCTTTGTCGAAATATTTTCCATCTGATTTCACGGTGTAGATTGCTTTGCGTTCGAATTGCCAGGTGACTGAACCGTTGCTGGCCAGGTCGCCGCCGCCTTTCGAAAGGATGTGGCGCAGATCAGCAACCGTGCGATTGCGATTTTCGGTGACACACTCAATAACAGCTGAAGCACCCTTGCCGAGATAACCCTCATAAGTGATCTCAAGCAATTCAGCGCCTTCTTTATCTACACCAGTGCCGCGTTTGATCGCGCGTTCGATGCTATCTTTAGGCATGTTGCTGGCTCTTGCGCGTTCAATAGCAAGCTCCAGTGAGACGTTCATGGAAGGATCACCGCCGCCGCTACGCGCGGCGAGTGCAATTTCACGGGCAAGCCGGGTGAACATAGCGCCTTTTTTGGCGTCTGCCGCACCTTTTTTGCGTTTGATTGTGGACCAATGGGAATGTCCTGACATAAAAATTCTCCTTGAATAAGAATGAAAAACTAAGCAACTCAGTATAACATGAAGTAAGAGCTTCCGTGAATACCGTAAGGTGATTAAATCCTACAAATTTCGTAATTTTTCAGATACGAAAATCAGATTATTGAGCTGGCAGTTTTCGCTTCAGAAATACAATCCCAAAGGGGAATGTATATGAAAAAAGCGTAGAAAGTGCGGATTTACTTATCTTTACTGGTCTATCTCAGGATTGATTTTCAAAAATTTTGCTTCAAGCCGTGCTTTGCGGTGCATCAGGGCAGGGATAACTGAGTCCTCGGAACAAAGAGATAATGCCTGGTCAGTGCAGCGTAAGGCGGCATCATTATCGCGCAGCTTGTGTTCAAAATACTTGGCTAACTCAATGAGAGCCTCCATAGAGCCAGTTGTTGCAGCTTCCTGCCATAATTTGCTTGCTTCTTCCAGGTTTCCTTTGCGCTTTTGAATTCTCGCGCGCAAAAGAAGGCTTTTTTGACGATCCGGTTCTTCAAGTTGCTGGAGGCGTTCGGAGGAGTAGACCTGGTCAGCCAGTTGTTCACGCTCTAGGGTTTCTAATACGCGTCCAACCGAGAGCAAATCGCCAGGGTCTGTGAAACGGTCATCGGAGGGGTCTTCAAGGATGGCTGCCAGCCAGCTGAAGAGCGCTGAAAGGCTGAGCACATCAACTTCGTTGTGATAGAAAATGCCCGGCATGTGCGTGGCATCGCCGGTGAAGAGAAATTCGCGGTAAAAGTCCGGCACCAGGTAACCTGGGATGTCTGCCTGCTCACGCTCGAAACCGAGCACATGGGTCTCGATATTTCCAAGATTACACTGACCCAGGCGGGATTTCCAGATGCGGCGGGTGAAATGAAGCAGGTCAAAGTGCGTGGCAGCAGTGAATGGGTTGGAGAGCCGCTGCATGATGTAGCGCGTATTGATAATGGGCATATCAAATGACTTGCCGTTGTATGTTACGATACCTTCCACTCCCTCAACGAACTCGGATAAAGCAGCCAGCTGGGCAGTCTCCTCGGCAGGATTGCGGACAAAGAACTGTTCGACCACAAACTGGTTTTCTATGAAGCGGCCTGCACCGATCATGAAGGGCAGGGTACCCGTTCCACCGGAAAGGCCTGTGGTTTCGGTGTCGAGAAAAACCAGCGATTCGAGTTCAGGAGTGGATGGCGCTTTTGCCCACTGCGCCAACCAGTCATGGGCGGTGAGAGGCTTGAGGGGCAGATGTCCGTGATGGAGATCCCCAGGGTATGCGTGATTGAGGGAAAAGATTTCGCCGTAAATGGTTTCAAGGTTGCGGCCAGGCACAAGTTCTTCAAGGGGTTTGGCTTTGCCTGCTTTTTCCGGCATGGGTTGCGAGATGCCCAGCTGGACCCCAAGACGTTTCAGCCTGTCAGAGAGATTGCTCCAATCACTCATTGAGCAGCCCCTCCAGCAAAGCCAGAGATTCCCGCTTGCTACCGTAACCCTCCTCACCAAAAGGACCAACACAGGCAGGGCAGCCATCTTCACAGGGGCAATCCCGGATCATTTCAACAGCCCTTGCCAGCCAGAAGCGATGGTCTTCGAAGAGTTGATTGGAGAGCCCCACGCCTCCTGGAATTGTGTCGTAAACCAGGATGGCTGGTTGACCATCATTGAGGATTGATTTGGGCTCAGATAGCATGGCAATATCAGCATCGTCACACATGATAAGCAAGGGGGCAATGTTGCGCAGGGCGTGACGCGCGCCGGCCATGCCCGAGATAACCCGCACACGGGTTTCAACGATCGCGTGGCAACGGTGGCACAGGGTGACGAGGTTGCCTGGCGCGTTAGCCTGCAGCGGATCGGCGAAGGTTTTGAAGGGCTGGATGTGGTGCACGTGAAGTTCGGCAGGGGCGAAACTTTGATGGCAGGCGGCACACTTGTTTTGATCCCGGGTGAGAATTTTTTGCCTGAGGGTAGTCCAGCCTGGACCATAATCGTTTGGATCCGAGTTCCATAAGGCAAGGTCTTTGAGATGGTTCACGAGACTTTCACTGATGGAAAGCCAGGCGCCTTCGGTTTCCAGTCCGCGGGCAGGCAGATCCAGCGGCAGACGTTCGAGCGTCTCATTGGTTTGCCAGCGAATCTTTCTGAAACCCTCCACCCGGATTGAGAGCGAGAGCGGTCCACTGCTGACCGTTGAAGACCCAACAGTTTGGTTGGTGCGTTCCTCAAAGTTTTCAATGGTTGTTTTGATTGTTGGCAGGGTGAAGTAGTCCGGTCGTGCAGGTTTGAGCTTGCATACACCATTAGCCAGGTCGAGGTCTTCAACCAGGAAAGTTTCTGCTTCATGCAAATAAACAGCCTGGGGATGGACGAGCCATTCAGCGCTATGGGCGTCCATTTGACCGATCAGGGTGGGTTTATCAGGTCCATCCACCATCAGGGATACGATCTTTGGGGTAGAGGACCGCAAGGAGATTTCGGCAGAGGGGTAAGCGTCCGCAACCCAATAATGACTATCGTTGCGGTTGAGAACTTCACCGGAAGTGCTCATGACCTGGAAAATTTCTTTGAGCTTTACAGGATCAATCGAGCCAAAATTTTCGTCAGGCGCAAAGGGTAGCTCAAAAGTCGCGCAGCGCAAGTGCTGAAAGAGGATGAGAAGATTGTTGGGATCCACAAGCGCTTTTTCAGGAGAATTGCTCAGATATTCTGGATGATTCGCAAGATATTGGTCCATGGCGTCGTTCGTGGCGACCAGGAGAGCGAGTGAATCCTGCTGCTTCCTGCCGGCACGGCCTGCCCTCTGGAGGGTGGTAGCAATTGAGCCGGGGTAGCCAACCAGGATAACTGACTCAAGCTCACCAATGTCAATACCAAGTTCGAGCGCTGAGGTGGCAACCACCAGGCGAATGCTGCCATTCTTGAAGCCCTGCTCGATCTCGCGGCGATCGCTCTTGAGATAACCGCTGCGATATCCGCGCACGCTTGATCGGGATTGATAAGGTAACTTTTCGAGCAGATACATCAGGAGCATTTCAACTGTGCGGCGGGTGCGGGCAAAGAGCAGTGACTGGCGCTTGGCTTCCAACAGCGAAAGTCCGAGATTGACGCTTGTTTGCACACTGGATTTACGCAGACCCAGTTTTGGATCGATCAAAGGCGGGTTGTATAAGAGGAAGTGCTTCTCACCTTGAGGAGCCCCACTTTGATCAATCAGACTAACGCGGTCATCAATCAGCACTTCCGCCAGCTCAACCGGGTTGGCAATTGTGGCTGAAGTCAGGATGAACTTTGGAAAAGCGCCATAGAAAGCCGCAATGCGCTTCAGGCGGCGCAAGAGGTTGGCAAAATGCGAGCCAAAAATGCCGCGATAGGTGTGCATTTCATCGATGACCACCAGGCTGAGCCCCTGGAAAAAGGGCTGCCAGATCGCGTGGTGGGGGAGGATGCCCTGATGGAGCATGTCCGGGTTGGTGAGCAGAAATACCGACTGTTTGCGCATCGCTGAGCGCATATGCTGCGGCGTGTCGCCATCAAAAATATTGGCNNAGTTGATCCTGGGTGAGGGCTTTGGTGGGAAAGAGATAAAGGATGCGGGCGTTGGGATTGGAAAGCGCTTGCTGAACCGCAGGCAGGTTGTAGCAGAGAGTTTTGCCGCTGGCAGTGCCGGTGGCAATGACGAGGTTCTCTCCGTTATGCGCCCGTTCGATTGCCTCAACCTGATGCGAATAGAGCTGGGTTATGTCAAGCGAATTAAGCGCGGAGTGGAGGCGGGGATCCAGCAAGGTTGGTATGGTTGTGCTGAGAGCATCCCGGGCAGGCGTGATCTGCCAGTAGGCAATGTTTTCACGAAATTCCTGGTCCTGCTGCCAATGATCAATCAGAGAGCGGATGCCAGTATCGCCTGGGTGCTGCCGTAGGTCATTTGTCAAGTCGATCTTTCTTTTTTGACGCTCGTGAAATCATGATGTCCATAATCGGGTTGAACAAGTTGCCAACACGGGTGGCAACAAAATAAGTTAGTTTCGCATTAAAGCCCGGCACTACCTTATATCGACCCCGCGCGACCGCTTTCAAAGTCTGCTCGGCAACCATCGTTGGCTGGACAGGCTTGTCGGAATTTGCCAATTCGCGTGTCTCAAAGGGTTTGTATTGATTCTCCCAGGCGAGTTGAGGAGTATCGGTATCTGGTGGGTAGACAATGCTAACCTTGATGCCTTTAGGTTTTAGCTCTGCCCGAAGGGCGTCGCTGAAACCTTTAATGGCAAATTTTGCGCCTGAATAAGCCGTATAGCCAAATACACCAATTACCCCTGCTATGGAGGAGAAGTTTACGATGTGTCCGGAACCTCGTTCGATCATTCCTGGCAAAAGAACTTTGATGGTATTCACAGTTCCGTGGTAATCGATATCCATCGTCCATCGGTAGATATCCAGGGGGATTTCTTCGACATAACCTGGGCGCGCAACACCGGCACAATTGATCAGGATATCCGGTGTGTCGTGGTTGCGAACATATTTTTCGTGCAGCACGATGAGCGTCTCCGCGTCAGTCACATCGGCTGAAACGAGTTTGACTTTGGCATTTGGACATTTTTCCAGGATTGAAGCCTTCGCAGCCTTAAGTTTCTCGTAATCTCTTGCCAAAAGGATAACCACTGCATCCATCTCAACGAGAGCGTTAGCGATGGCGAAACCGATCCCACTGGATCCACCCGTGATCAGCACAGATTTGCCGCGGAAATATTCTGCGGTTTTCATGACTGCCCGCAACTTGAACAATTGCCAGAATTGCAGGAACTGCAGGAAGAAGCGCTATTGGTCAGACTTCTTCCGGAACTGACGGCGTTTACCAGTGAAATCCGTCGTTTAGCGTCCGTTTTTCCGCAGCTCGGGCAGGAGATGGGTTGGTCTGCCTGGCTGAAAGGGCGAAGTGTTTCAAAGCTTTGTTGGCATGATTGACAAACGTATTCGTAAAGGGGCATTGGTTTTCCTTAGTTATTGATAGCGGGCCTTAATAGCAGGTGACAGATATTCCGAAAATGCGCGGTCGCAGTCATAATCTGGCTGCCAACCCCAATCTTGTCGGGCTGCGGTATCGTCAATGTCTGCCGGCCATGAATCGACGATGCCCTGCCGATGGCAATCCGGAGCGAAGCGAATATCTGCCTGGGGAAAAGCTTTGAGGGTCCAGTCGAAGAGTTCCTGGGCGCTTGGGTTGAAACTGGTGACATTGTAGACCGTCTGAGTCAAGGCCTCGCGGGGAGCTTCCTTAAGCATGATCAGCGATTTGACAGCATCGGGCATGACCATGAAAGGCAATTGCGCGTCAGGACGAACGAAGCAGTTGTAGGATGCACCCTTTGCAGCGGCGTGTAGCATTTCGGGACCGTAATCGCTGGTTCCGCCTGTGGGGACTGTTTCAGAGCTGATCAAACCCGGGAAGCGCAAAGCACGGAAATCGAGCAGTTCGTCAGGATTGGCACTATTCGAGAGTTGTTTATAGTGCTTGCTGTAATACCGTCCCAGATGCTCACAGTAGAGCTTGTTGATGCCATACATGGTAGTGGGGTTGGTGAATTGATATTCGCAAATCTTGCCGGCTGCCTGCTTGATTTCGAGATTGGGCATACCGTAGACAGCGATGGAACTGGGGTAGATAAACTTGACTGGAACACAGTCCCGCCTGGATTGAATTTCTGAAAGACGCAGCAGGTTGAGAGTTCCTTCAACATTGACCTTGTGGGCAAGTTCAGGGTTTAACTCGGCTTTTGTGGAGAGGATTGATGCCAGGTGGAAAATGACACTGAAATGGTACTCCTCGAAGAGTTCTTCGAGCAGCGCGAAGTTGAGAATGTCACCGACCTGCCAATGGCGGACAAACGGCTGTAGCACTTCATCAAGAGGATTGAGGTCAAGCGCGACGATGGCTTTCTTTTGGTCAGCAAGGTGGTGGATCAGACCGTGGCCGATTTCTCCATTTGCTCCAGTGATCAGAATGACTTCCTCGTGCATAAATCGTCTCCTTTATTTTGAATCATTGATTGGAAAATGAACACACTCCCGCCGAATGTTAGTGGAAGGAGAAGGTGAGATACGCAAAACTATGACAGTCATGTCGTCTTGTGGGCGGCCAATATCGTGGCTGATTGCCTGGTTGAGGATAGCGTCAGCTACTGCCTGAACAGTGGGTTCGTTATCTTCAAAAAGTGACTCCACAAAAACTCGTAAGTCCAGAGGTTGTTCATACTGAGTTCCCGCTTGCAGAATTCCATCGGAGACAAGGATGAAATCCCGACCCTCCTCAATCTCGAATTGAAACACAGAGGGGGATAAGGCTTGCTCAGTTTCGGGTGTACCGTCAAATCGCAAGTATTCAGCTACATCCTCAAAAACGGTTACAACCGGAGTCGAATTGTTTTTGGTGATAACGATTGATTTAGATTCGAGATCAAACGAAATAATGTGTAACTTGACTTGTGCTTTGCCTTTGTGGTCCTTTACGATGTTGTTAAGCACCATCCTGGCGGAAGCACCGTCGTGCATACCGCTGGCGATAAGGCTTAAAACCGAATGGACCGCTTTCATGGCAATGGATCTCGAGCGACGACCACTTAGCTTTCCCTCGGCCATTACTATGGAGATGCCGCCGTTGGGACGCTCAATGATTTCAACCTTGTCACCTTGCGCAGATGATGAGTGGCGCGCTGTTTTTGAAATTGCTGCCTGAAGTTCCATACCGCAATTTTATCGCATTCCTTTCGCTTGATGACAAGTGAACTTTAAATCATGTAAAATTACACCGCAAAAATTATGGAGAGTATTGTGAAACGTATCCTGATCATCTTTTGTTTGATGCTCCTGGTTGGAAGCTGTATTGCTCAGGCACCTGTTGCTTTCCCACCAACGACCCAACCCGAAGAATCCCTCCCGACCCTTGAAGGCGAAACACCAATCAGTGTTCTCCAGGGATTCACGCATCGATCTCCGCTTGAAGGAGAGACCATCGAGAGGGTTAGCGGAATCGTAACAGCAGTGGATGGCGAAGGATTTTACCTGCAAAGCCTGGCGCCGGATAATGACGAGCGCACATCTGAGGCTATTTATGTTGACCTTCAGGCTTATGTAAGAGTTAAAGTGGGCGATCTCGTGCAAATTGTGGATGGATGGGTGCGGGAATGGAATCCGGCTGGTCTGGGAGAAAACTCGCTGACCATCACGACATTGGTTGCGAAGAATGTGAATGTATTGAGCCAAAATCAGCCTTTGCCTGTGCCTGTGGTTATCGGGCAGGGGGGCAGAACGGTCCCCAACCAGGTAATCGAAAACGATGCGAACGGATATGTAGGGCAAAGCAAGCAGCCAATTGACCCGCAGGAAGATGGCATGGACTTTTTTGAGAGCCTGGAAGGCATGCTGGTACAGATCAATAACGCAAGAGCAGTCTCAACGCGCAATCGCTATAGCGAGGTTTCGGTCGTAGCGGACGGCGGACTGGATGCCGGTATATTTTCAAGTGAAGGTGTGCTGGTGCTGCGGGAAACAGATCCCAACCCGGAGAGGATAATGCTGGATGACGCATTTATCCTCATGCCAGAGATCCATGTTGGTGCTGTATTTAATGATCCAATTGTGGGTGTGGTGGACTACGATTTTGGCAACTACCGCGTTCAACCTTTAAGCAAACCCAGTTTGAGTCTAAATGAGCCTTTTATGCCGACAGAAGCTCAAGTCGTTGAGGATGATTTGTATCTGGCGGTTGCGACCTACAATCTGAGGAACTTTAACAGCCTGCAAGAAGTGGAACGCTCCAGGCAAATCGCCTGGGAGATCGTGGAAATGTTGAAAGCGCCGGATATCCTGGTGTTGCAGGAAATTCTGGATGATGACGGCAGCCTGGATTCGGGGGAGGTCAGTGCAGAGGATAATTTAGCCCAACTGATTCATGACATCGTGGAAGTAAGCAATGGCGAGGTAGTTTACAAAGCACTGAATATTGATCCAATAAGCAAAGCGGATGGGGGGATCCCGGGCGGAAATATCAGGAACGTTATTTTCTATAAGCCTGAGCGTGGTCTTAGTCTGCCGGCTGCCGCGATTGGGACGGCGGATGAAGATACTGGCCTGTGGGATGAGGACGGGCGCGCAATGCTTGACCTTAACCCGGGCAGGATTTGGCCTGGCAATTCTGCGTTTTTCGATAGCCGTAAAGCGATCATTGCCCAGTTTGTATTCAACGGGCAGGATCTCTACGTGATAGGAAATCACTTTAATTCCAAAGGTGGAGACGGTCCGCATTTCGGTGACCAGCAGCCTCCCCAAAGGCCGAGCGAGCGGCAAAGGATCGCGCAGGCAAAGGCCGTGAATGGCTTTGTAAGGGATATTTTGGACATCAATCCAAAGGCTCTCATCGTTGTGCTTGGGGACCTGAATGACTTCCCCTGGAGTGAGAGCATGCAGACCCTGGAAGGCGATTTGCTGGAAAACCTGGCGTTTACTTTACCTGAAAATCAACGATTTACTTATCTGCATGAAGGCAACGGACAGATTTTGGACCAGATTTTGGCGAGTAAAGCCCTGGCAACGAGATTGGTGAGTTACGAAGTTGTCCACCTCAACAGCCTCAGTTTGCCGCGGGACGCCTCGAGCGACCATGACCCGGTGGTTGCGGTTTTTGATCTTAGCGCGCTGGATTGAAAACAGTGAAATACGCAAAAATAATCATAGTTATTATTTTAATATTTAGTGTATGTGCGTGTAGCAATAAAGCTTTGGTTGATGTTTCACCTGAGCACACTCCCGTCAGCCAGGCTCAACAAACCGACTTCATTACGAATCCACCACTTAAGGTAACTGAAACAACAGAAACTTCAATGGATCGTCCATTACTGGATGAAATGGGGGTGGTCTCCCTTCGATTACCGGAAAATATTCAGGCACCCAGTTTTGAGTATTCTGGAATGGCATGGTTTGGGGATCACCTGGTCTTGCTCCCGCAATATCCTGAAGGAAAAGATTTTTCACGTGAATCCTATTTGTTTGCCATCGCAAAAGAAGATTTACTGCTGGCAATCGAAAATCCAGAATTTGAATTGCCGGTTAAGGACGTGCCGATTCTGAATTCTGACTTGAGAAGTGTAATCAGAGGCTTTGAGGGATTCGAGTCAATCTTATTTGTGGATCAGGATGTTTACCTGACAGTCGAAAGCCATGGTGGCAATCCGATGATGGGGTACCTGATGAGAGGTGAAGTTGAAGGTGAGCTGGAGAGCATCAGGCTTGACCCAGAGTCCTTGGTGGAACTGGAGCCGCTCTCCAGCGCTGATAACGCGACCTTCGAGGCGATGACTTTTTGGAACGGGAATCTCTATGTGCTTTATGAGCACAACTCAAAACAAGTTGGAGAGCAGCCGATTGCGTATCAATACAGTTTGGACCTAGTGTTTGAGCGGGAAATTGCATTTCCAGTTATCGATTTTCGCATCACGGACGCCACAACGAGCGACTTAAGCGGCAAGTTTTGGGTTGTGAATTACTTTTTCCCTGGCGACACACACCTTGCGGTGGAGCATGACCACTTGCTTTCACAATACGGAGAAGGCGAAACGCATGCGGTTTACGAACCAGTTGAAAGGTTGGTTCAACTTCAGATTGAAAGTGATCAGATTTCCCGGATCGATCAGGCTCCGATCTATCTTCAACTGCTCGATAAGAACATTGCCAGAAACTGGGAAGGCATCATTTTGCTTGAAGATTTGGGCTTTTTGCTGATTAGCGATAGTTTCCCTGGCTCAATCTTAGGATTCTGCCCGATCTTAAGGTAGAATAAGCGTGATGTGGGCAAGAATTTGCTTGATAAAAATTCTTGTTGAAAAATAAAGTAGAATGAATTGTTGGCAATTGCTGATATAACAAGTCCAGAATTATTTAAGCTCTGAGGTGCTATGGAATCTACCAGGAAACTCATTTCATCCAAAAGAAAAAGCGCTTTTAAGCAACAAGCTCTCAAAGATCAAATTACCGGCATCCTATTTACCCTTCCCGCTCTAATAATTATTTTCATATTTGGCATTTTTCCCATCGGTTACTCAATCTATATGAGCCTTTTCAACTGGCAGGTTACCAAGGGACCCTTTGTCGGAGATAAGAACTATTTGCTGATATTCGGCTCCTGGTGGAACCTGCTGGTTATTGTCGCGGGAATAGGACTGTTCATACTGGGTTTCTTTGTGTGGAGAAAAGCTTTCCAAACTATGAACAATGGTTCACGCATTGCTCACATTGCAGGAGCTTTGGTGCTCATCCTGGGCGGAGTCGTCTTTGTGACAGGCTGGGGACTGATGTATGAAACAGGAAACCAGGATTTTCTCAACTCTTTGATCGTGACCGTCTACTACGCGCTGGGCACTGTTCCGGCTGAAATTATCATTGGTTTGGTACTGGCATATATCCTTTACCAGGACATCATTGGAAAGGAAGTTTTCCGCATTATTTACTTCCTACCATATATCACTCCATCAATCAGTACCGCGGTAGTTTTCCAGATTATTTTCTCCAGCAGGGAAACGTCTCTGGCAAACCAATTGGTTGGCTTTTTTGGCATAGACCCACTTAGATGGCGATTTGAACCCAAGCCAGTTTTAAACCTGTTGGGTTTTGACGTTTCAGGCCTTGCGGGGGGACCCAGCCTTGCTCTTTTGACAATCATCTTCTTTGGTATTTGGTCCTTTGTGGGCTATAACACCGTGATATTTCTATCCGGGCTGGGTAACATTCCAAAGGAGATTTACGAAGCCGCGGAAATGGACGGGGGCACAAAATGGGACCGCTTTTGGCATATCACTATTCCGATGATTTCTCCGGTCACTTTTTACCTGACCTTGATCGGTTTTATCGGCACCTTCAAAGCCTTCAATCACATCTATGTTATGCGCACACCCAGCGCACAGAATACGGTAGTTACAACCAGTTTGTTGGTGTTTGACCGTTTTTATAAAGCAAACCAGTACAGTGTAGCCACTGCTCAGGCGATTGTTTTGTTTATCATCATTCTGGGATTGACGCTGGCACAAAACAAGTTAATGGGAGAACGGGTCTTCTATGGATAATTCAGTGGTAATTCCTAACACCAAAAAGATAAAGAAAGAAACTCCTGCCGGCAAGATTCTGGGTAAAGCCTTTCTTTACCTGATACTTATAGCTGGCGCGCTGATATTCATTTTTCCGTTCTATTGGATGATTTCGAATTCGCTGATGACATTAGGCGAAACCATTACCCGCAAGATGTGGCCAGCAGTCCCTCAGTGGATAAATTTCTTGGATGCCTGGGAACAAGCCAGTTTTTCAAAATACTTTTTCAACAGCGTACTGATCACTCTTGGAACTTTGGCTGGTCTTTTGTTCACATCAATCCTTGCGGGTTATGCCTTTGGCAGGATTGATTTTAAGGGGAAAAACGTAATTTTTGCCATTTTCCTGGCCACAATGATGATCCCTGAATCAGTCACGTTGATCCCGAACTACCTTCTCATACGCGGCACCATTATCCCCCTGCCGGGTGGCACCTGGATTAACACCTATTGGGCACTCACGGTCCCGTTTATGGCAAACGCTTTCAGTATTTTCTTGCTGCGTCAGTTTTTCGCACAGATCCCAAAGGAATTGTGGGATGCCGCGCGTATTGATGGCTGTGACCATCTGCGCTTCCTCGTCCAGGTTGTGATGCCAATCAGTAAAGCGCCAATCATGACAGTGCTTTTGTTTGGTTTTACCGGCGCGTGGAACGCGTTCCAGTGGCCTTTGCTAGTCACGACCAGAAATACCTGGCGGCCGCTGATGGTGGGCCTTTATGGATTCATCCAGGAAGCTGGACCCCAAACGAATTTGTTGATGGCTGGCGCGGTAATCACGATTATTCCAATCCTGATTGTCTATTTCCTGACCCAAAAACAATTTACGCAGGGAATTGCAACTACTGGATTAAAGGGTTAGAATAAAGTTGGATATTACGGGATATTTCCCGATATCAACCACACTATATGTTCAAAATGGAGGTTTTGACAAATGAGAAGAAAATTATTTGGTTTACTTGCAATCGTGATGATTGCAGCAATGGTATTGGGTGCTTGCGCCAAACCGACTGAGGTTCCTGTAGTTGAAGAACCCGTAGTTGAAGAACCCGTAGTTGAAGAACCCGTAGTTGAGGAACCTGTTGTTGAGGAACCTGTTGTAGAAGATCCATGGGCGGGTGTCGAGCCAGCCAAGGAAATCGTTTGGTGGCATCAGCACACTGGCTCTGCACGTGAAGAGTCCATTGCCAAGATCATTTCTGACTTCAACTCTACTAACGAGTACGGCATCACCGTCACCGCTGAATATGCAGGCGGCTATGGTGACATCTTCAACAAGATGCTGCCCATCCTCAATACTCCCGACGTTCCCGATGTAGTTGTTGGCTATCAGAATCAGGTCGCGACCTATCAACTGGCAGATGCCATGTTTGATATGAACGAGCTGATTAATCATCCCGAGTACGGTTTGACCCAGGAAGAACAGGACGATTTCTTCCCCGGCTTCTTCGCCCAGGATGTGCTCTCTCTGTTTGACAACCAACGCCTCGGCCTTGCCCCCAACCGCTCCATGGAAGTTCTGTACTACAACATGGATTGGCTGAAGGAACTTGGTTACGATGCCCCACCCACCACCCCCGAAGAGTTTAGAGAAATGGCTTGCGCAGCAACCGCAACCCCATTCAGCGGTGCTACCGAAGGCGCAGCCTCACCCGTTGGTTATGAGCTGAGCATCGATACTTCCCGCTTCGCCAGCTGGACCTTCGCGTTTGGCGGCGATATGTTCGATTATGAAGCCAATCAGTTCACCCTGAACAGCCCCGCTGCCGTGGAAGCCTGGACTTTCTTACAGGGTATGTTTGCTGATGGTTGCGCTCGCCTTGTTACAGAAAACTACGGCGATCAGACCGATTTTGGTAATGGTACTTTGCTCTTCACCGTAGGTTCGTCCTCTGGTCTGCCTTATTACGGCGACGCTGTTGAAGCTGACGGCACTCCTTTTGAGTGGTCCGTTGGTGCGATTCCCCATACAACGCCAGATCCCGTGATGAACATCTACGGTGCGTCTGTCTCAATCCCCAAGTCGACTCCCGAACGTGAATTGGCTGCCTGGCTGTTCGTCAAATACTACACCAGCGCCGAAGTGAACGCTGCTTGGGCTAAGGCATCTGGTTACTTCCCCGTGAAAGCAAGCGTTGCAGATGAAGTTACTGCAGAATTTGCTGGTAACAAGGATGCATATGGTACTGCTATCTCCTTACTTCCTTATGGCGTATTCGAACCCCCAGTACCTGGATATGATTTCGTTCGCGATAATGTCGTCGAAGTAGTCATGACCAGCATCGTTGATGATGTCACCGCTGATGTCAAGGCTCTGCTTGATGAGGCAAACGCCGCTGCGAATGTCATTCTTGTTGAGCAACTGTCTCAAATTCAGTAAGTTCAAATTAGGAAAACAAACCCCCTCAGATTTACCTGAGGGGGTTTTTGTGCTATAATCTTAATTCCGGGGATGCCAGGTCTCGACGGGAGAAGCTGGTTCCGGATTGCGAGCCGAGA
>DIWN01000092.1 GCA_002423495.1 Anaerolineaceae bacterium UBA6105
GGACTTCTGAAACATAGTGGAAAGGAGTGACGTTTGGGATGACACTACCTGCATTGTCCAAAATGACACTTCAAAGTTCAACTCACCAGAATACTTCCACGCCATTTTCCAGACTTTTTTATTTATGGCTATAATTTACACATGCGCAGAAAATCCTCGCTTATCCGTTGGGCTGCATTGGGATTGATCCTCATGGCAGGCTTCCTGCTGATTCTGCAGCTCGTACGCTATGGGCGCATCCGCGCGACTTTTCCCACCGGGCTGACGGTCGCCAACATCCCCATCGGCGGGCTCACCTTTGAGACCGCCTCTGAGCGGCTCGTGCAGGCGTACATGTCGCCCATTGAACTGCAGTACCAGTCCGCGCGTATCCAGGTGCGCCCTGCCACCATCGGGTTCGAGCTGCAGGTGAACAATATGCTCGCCGCGGCTGATAAACAGCGTACCGGCGAACCCTTTTGGACCGGTTTCTGGAAATACATCTGGAACCAGCCCATCACCAGCCTGAACATCCCGCTGCAAGCCAAATTCGACAAAGCCCGCATGCGCAACTACCTCGAAACCGAGATTTCCGTGCGCTACGATCAGCCGTCCACGCCGCCCATGCCGATCCCCGGCGAAAGCGGTTTCTCAACAGGACTTGCCGGCACCGAGCTCGACTACGATACCTCTGTTGACCGCATCATTATCGCGCTTTCCTCCAGCTCCCGGCGCACTGCCAGGCTGGAAGTCCTCAGGACCAACCCGGCCAAACCATCCTTCGAGATCCTGCAATACATGCTCACCGACATCATCGACCAGTCCGCCTTCGATGGCGTGGTGGAACTCTATTTCAAAGACCTGCAGAGCGGTTTCGTGCTGCATTTCGCCCATAGCAAGGTCGGCGACACAGACTACCCCATCAACATCGCGTACTCCGCCTGGAGCACGATCAAGATCCCGACTCTGATCACGCTTTTCAAGAACCTCGAAGCCCCCTACGACCCCGAAATCCTGGCAGAAATTGAGGCGATGGTGGAGATGTCGAGCAACGAATCAACCGACTCGGTAGCGAAGAAAGTCATCGAGCCCAACCTTGCCCCCTTGCGCATCACCGATGACGCTCAGACGCTCGGGCTGGAGAATACATTCTGGGGCGGTTTCTTTGGGCTTGGCTCGCCGCTCCTCAAAGAGTTTTCCACCCCCGCCAACCAGCGCACGGATTACGACACCGATCCGGATCGATACGGTCAGACCACCCCGCTGGACATGGGCTTACTGCTAGAGGATATTTACTACTGCGCCGAGAACTACGGCGGTTCGATCCCGATTGCTTTTGAGGGTGCCATCACCCAACAGGAATGCCAGATGATGGTCACCTACCTCTCGCGCAACAAAATTGGCGTGCTGTTTGAAGCTGGCGTGCCCGCTGGAACGCAGGTGGCGCACAAGCACGGCTGGGCGAACGAGGTGCAGGATGGTTACGTGCACACCATGGCAGACGCTGGCATTATCTATACCCCCGGCGGGAACTACGTCCTTTCTGTGTTCATTTACCACCCCGTGCAGGTGATCTTTGACAGGGCAAACCTGATGTTTGCTAACATTTCCGGCGCGATTTACAACTACTACAATTTGGACTAACTGCCTTCGCGCAAATTGGTGCGCTTGCGGTATAATGTCCTCGCTCGCCCCCGTAGCTCAATGGATAGAGTACCTGACTTCGAATCAGTCGGTTGCGTGTTCGAATCACGCCGGGGGCACTGTATATAGTGGTCGCGTGACCAAAAACCCCTACATATAGGGATAAGAAAGAGTCTTTTGAATTCAAGGCTCTTTCTTTACAGCTAATTTACAGCTACAGTGGATCTCAATTTGATTTTCCTGTTTCCATAATCGTATTAAATTCATCACTTACTTCAATCAGTGTAAGCAAATCATCCATTTTCTCAGCGGCTTCTTCCTGCATAGGTGGAAGAACATGGCTGTATGTATTTAAGGTAAGGCTAATATCAGAATGACCTAATCTTTCTGAAACGATCTTGGGATTTACACCTTGCTGCAACATGAGTGTTGCGGCTGTGTGTCGAAGATCGTGAAAACGAAGATTTGGCAGACCTGCTCTATTTAGACAGTCTTTATATGTCTTTAAGACATTGGAAGGGTCAAGTGGTGTACCAATCGGTGATGGGAAAATTAAACCATTTTCATGCCATTTTTCGCCCAGGAGAATGCTTTCTTTTGCTTGATTATTCTTGTATTCTCGCAGTTTCTCAATCGTTGACTTTCCTAATACTATTACCCTTCTCCCGGATGCGGATTTCGGTTCACAAAAAACCAGTCCAACTCCTTTTCTACGCTGAACTTGTCTTTGTACTTGGATCCGTCTGGACGTCCAATCGAGGTCTGACCACTTCAAGCCTAACAACTCACCTTGTCTTAATCCTGTCACGACAGCAACCCAAAGTAGTAACCTCATCTGCTCACTTTCAGCAACCTGGATTAACTGCCGCACTTGAAAATCATTTAGTGTTTTCATTTCTTTCCGAACCACTTTTGGACGTGTGACTGAATCTGCCACATTTCTATAAACTAGTCCCAACTTAAGGGCATGGTTTAAAGCACGATGGATTACAGCATGTATCATGCGCGTTGTGTTTGGACTCACGCCATTCGCCAGTTTATTTGTATATAGTGATTGGACATGATCAGGTCGTAAATCCTTCAAAACTATATACCCAAGTACGGGATTTATGTGTTGATGCACCACTTGAGAATACTGCTGATAAGTATTAGGCCTTACAGAAGTTTTCGCTACAACTAACCACTCATCAAGAAATTTCGACAGTGATACCTTTGATCCTGCGAACACCAGACCTTGACGCCTCTGTTCAATGATTGTATGACGCCAAGCGTTTGCGTCTTTTTGCGTTTCAAAATATTTAGTCTCCCGATTTTTACCTGAGCCTACCTGGGCTACCCAACGATTACCCCTCTTGAACACACTTCCTTCGCCATTAGCTCGTTTTGCCATCTTGTCCTCCTGTAAACAAATTAGTTTTAATAATATTTGTGGATTTGTAGAAATGTAGGTCTGTAGATGACTCTCCCATCTTCTACTCTCCTACATTTCTACATCTTCTCCGAGGTAATTACTTTTTCCCAAGCATAAATATATTTTTGCCGTCCTGTTTGACTTCAAAAACCTTACCTTCAGAAATGAGCTTGTTCAATGCTGGTGTAACAACATCGCTTTTGAGGCCAGTAAATTGGCAGATTTCTCGTATTCCGGACATCAGTTTGATGCCAATTGCTCGAATTATTTGAGCTTCTATAGGCATATCCTTCACATATCTAGTAGTTGGACTATCTTTAGTAGTCGTTACCTGTTGATACAACTCATGCAGACCGATACGCCATCTTTCAGTGATAGCTTGCGCTTTTGCCCAATGCTTGAGTTCAATACTCTCACTATTTTCAAAGCTGGCAAATAAAGCTGCGATCCTTAATGCTTTCTCTGGAAATCTGGTGTAATTACCATCGAGGTCAAAGTTTTGATTGTTTAACGTTTGCAAGCGCAATTCCTGATGATATACATAATGTGCTTCATATACTTCACTACTAATTTTGAGGTGAATAATAGGCAATGGTTTAGGAACTAAAACCTGTTTGCCTTCAGATTCAACAATCTTATATCCAGGGAATCCAAGACGGGCATTCCAGTTTACCAATGGTAAAACCAAGCTTTCTGGAAATATCCTTTGCTGATTAGGAAATTTTCCGAAAGATAGTGAAGCATTCGGCGGTGTAGGTGTAGCAAAACGGGCGAAAAAACCATCGCCCCAAAGTGTGTTACCTCTTCTTGCATATGGCGCGAGATCAGCAATTGTCACATTTGCCAGCATTGGCAGGTATGGTTGACTGATTAAATTTTTGCCTCGTGAGATTGTGCTATATTCATATTTCGAAGGTGAGTCATCTAAGGTTCTTATCAAACCCTTGATTCCGTTCATAATGCCGTTTGGTTGCATCATAGCCTTTAAGTTGTCACCAAACTCATCGACTACCCAACCACGCTGACCAGCAGTTAACACACGATGAATTTCTTTTTGCTGTAGTTCATCACTCAAATGCCTAAAATTTCCAGGCAATTCATTGGAAGCCATATCCGAAATCAGCTTTTGAGGCGTAATTTCATCAGGTGCAAGCAACCATTCAAGACGTGCTTCTCTCAACAAACTCTTCGCTATATTTGAAGCTGTTGATTTAGCGTGGATACTAGTTCGCCCAACCAGCATGGTATTCAAGTTAGTTTTACGTGGACTACCAAGGTCAAAAACAACACGCCCAGCCGCAACAGTTGACAGCACAAATAAACCACAGGCTTCATGGTAATCATCAAACGACTCCGGGCTCCATTTTCGGCTGAAATCAACATACTCATCCAACCAAGGACAAGCATCTACTCCAAGTTCCTCTGGTAATCTGGCCTCTTCTGGCAGCTGTGGAACTTCACTATTTAGTTGATTTGATGAAGAAATTGTATTAAAATTGTCCATGATAAACTCCTGATGTAGGAATTTTGTCAGTTGACCCGCCGCCTGGCCGTGGCGGGTATTTTTTAAAGTATTTCCAATTATTTTCCAAGGAAGTCATGTTCTTCTCCGTTATATTCTCGATTATTTAAAATATATCCTTCCAAATCTTCATTACTTACCCGCACATTCTTACCAATAGTAATTGTGGGGATTTCTCTTTGCCGCATCATGTGGTAAGCCTTTGAGCGACTAACTCCCAAAATATTCTCAACTTCTAATGCTGTTAATAATCTCTCCGTAATCATTGTTCCTCCTTAGAATAAAAAAACGGTGTAAACATTCACACCGTTCAGTCTAAACCAAGTAAATTACCGAATGCAATATACCGAATTTACCAATTTCTTTACTTTTTTATTCGATCTTCATCTCTTGGAACAATATCTCTGCCATAAATTCCACGAAGTCTTGTGAGAGTATTATAAACGGTTCTATCCGCTCGATCAATTTCCCTAGCGATTTTTGTAGCCTTAGCACCTTCCAGCCATCTTTTTAGAATAATTCGATCAAAATTGTTATCTGGTATTTTCTCTATAATGTCTGATATTTGTCCTTTATCTCCTTCAGAATTTTCTACAATTCTTTCAATTGCCAAATCATTTGGTAGACCTTGATTAATCTGAAGCTCATAAATCTGCCTTATTTCCTCACATACAACTTCCGGAAGATACGAATAAATTTCTACATCACTTGGCGCATACTTCAAGAAATCATCATAATATTCATTTTCTGACTCAAACATTTCAGGGAAGACTTCTGGTAAACAAAAATAACCTGTATCCCAACCAATATTTACCCACTCCATTGTCGCGCCTTCACCTCTTTTACAATTTAGCGATTCAACACTAAATGGAATTTCCCATTTTGAGAAAACCATAAAATAAAAAATATCGAAAACCCTTAATCCAATTGAGTAATCTTGAATATGATAAACAGCGGCTCTTACATATACTCTATTTAAATCGACCTTAATAACATCAATCTCACCCAACAGAATTTGTTGCGTGATTTCAGGTTTCTCATCTTGTAGATAGATAGAATATCGATGTCCTTTGTAGGAAATATTCCTTTTCGTAAATGTAAACTTTGGAGAATCTTTTTTTGATACAAAATCAAGAAAAAAATATTCAAAATTTGTATCGAATATTTCAAATGAAACTGGAATAGTTAATTCAGGTAATAACATAAGGACCGCCTTTTACTAATTATTAGAAAAATAAATCAATCTTATTAAGAATTGACGTTAAATTAAGGAGATTGATTTTAAGGCATATATCCATTCATTTTTATTCATTCACTCTCTATTATTCCTAACAAATTTTATTCTAATCTATTTAGCGACAAGAATATTTTTTCTGGAATCAATCCTAATTATAGTCAGTTTCATAGCACAAATATCTTTGATTAAGTATCAATACTCTTTATTAATATAAATGCAGGAACCTAAATTCGAATCCAATATCCCTATATCTGCATAACCGAAAGATCATTGAGGGCAAGCTAATTTACAACATGTTTAAATGTTGAACTAGCATACCCTCAATATTGAAACATTCTACGGTTTGAACGGACGATTTCACTCAGCACTACTTTCAGATTCATTTTCCTCCATCGGTGAGGAAACGGTCAAAATTTTCAACTAGTGGAAATTGTTAAGCATCATGAAAGTAACTATCTGTTGCCGTAATGATTTTGTGAGCTGTATCCCTGATCCTTTCCATGTGAGCAAATATTTCATCAGATTTGAGCTTAAATAGAGCAAGATAATTTGGACTGTTTAAATTTCCTAGCCCGAAGTGCTTACAAACGACAAAGGCCACCCCTTCAGCCTCCAGTTCCTTAATCGCTCTATTTTGAAGGTTATTTTTGTCTTTGTGCATCAGCTCATGGGCAATTTCATGGACCAGCGTCTTGGAGCCTGCGGTGAGGTCTATATCGATCGAGCCACCCTTGGAGACACCCTGCACTTCTTTAAGAAGATTCTTGAAAGTAACAGATATCCCACAGCCCTTTGCAAATTGGACCAAGCGGTAATTCAATTCTTTGTTTTTTTCTGGACTCTTCCACTCTGGTGGAGGCGGTAGCGGTTCACCCTCTGTTTGGGCAACATCGAAAACATAGACGACTTTGAAACCCACCAAACGTTTTATTTCAATCCCATCTTTCTCATCCTCATTGACGAGAATCGGTGCCAGTATCGGAATGCCCCGCTCCCCTTTTCGGACAAAACGATTCAAGCTAATCCATCTGTGAAACCCGGCGACAAACGTAGCGTCAGGTTTGAATTGCATAATCAACCAGATGTTACCCAGTGAGTAATCATGAAATCTGGAACAGAAGTCCAGATAACGGAGCATTTCATCGCTGGACCGGGCTTCGTCTGTCGCTTGGGCAAGTTCTTTAATGTGCTGCTGAATACTCAAGTTCAAATCCTTGGCAGAACACCTGGTTTCAACTAAGCTATCCATATCAAACTCCTTTCGTAAGAAATGAACATGGAGCAGACCTATATCTGCTCCATGTTTTGAATTGTTTATTAAATTTGATTGTCTATACGTACGACCCCAAGGGCAGTTCGCCATTCTCGACCATCCGAGCCAATTTCTTCGCGGTCTCGATGGCTGTCTCGTTGCGGGCATCGGAATATTGCTGTTCGGAGAGTCCGATGACCAACCCGAGAGCAAAACAAATGGCCAGTCGTTGGAGAGTTCGATGCGTAAAGCGCAGGTTCAAACCGATTTGTTTCCCTTCCGGAAAACCCTTCGAACCTAAATTGAGATACTGGTCAAAGAGCTTGGTGAAGTTCTCAGGGGTCATAGACCTGGCAAGGGCATAGATGCTGAGGATATCTCCGCTTGGCTCTTCCTTGCCAGTTACCGGATTACGCTGCATGAGTTGAATAACTGTGGCTTTATCCATGCTTCCTCCTCGCTAGTCATCCCAATCGAAGTCGGGAATGTCCTGGTTATGATGGGTCAGCTTTGGAAGCTTGAAGCTGACGACGCATCCCAGGGTATAGCCGTCCCAAGCGGAAACGGTAAGTAAGGACACCTTGCCTTTGACCGGATAGCCGTATGCCCTGAAGAATGGCGTGACACTGGCTGCAAGCTGACGGGAGAGATAGCCGAGCTGCTCGCCGTTGGAACGACAGACCTTGATGGCGTTGCGGTCAAATGGGTTGGTTGGCTCCATCTCCAGCCAGACACGGTCACCCATTTGCAGACGGGCAAGGACCTCCTGACGGCCTTCGAAGCTGACGCCAACAACTTTGGTTGTGATGACCCTGCCGTGAACGCGGGCCTGCGGATAGACTGGTGCCAGCTTTAGGACTGGCATTGAGACTGTTTTTTCAATTTTTTCAATAACTTGAGTTTCCATTTTTCCTCCATTTCTAAATAAGAAAGGGCAGCCATTTGAGACTGCCCTCCTGATTAAGCCTGGTCATCCAGACTTTTTATAACCAGCTCCCCATTACGAGGATTGGTGATTTGTACGTGTGTACCCGGTCGGATGCCAGTATTCAACAACCACTTGCCTTGTAACCTTATCTGCGGATTAACTTCTTTCCGATACCGGTCTCCGACGTTACGAACCTTAAGCACATGCAGCTCACCTTGGGATGGTGAATCCATCAAGGCCTGCCTTTGCACCAGCCATTGTCCCATCGGTGGGCATACCAACTGCGCCCATTCTTAGTCCAACGCGTCATCTCGATGTGATGGATGGGGCAGAATACCTTTCCGGGATTATCATCAATCTTGACTTCAGCGTTGGTCTCAGCTTTTGTCTCCTTCTCATGGCCATTCCCATTGTGATGGCCGGTTTGAAGCGGAAGACATTTCAATTCGGTCAGATGGGTTATTGCGCCTTCTGCTTTCTTGATGACCTGAATGCCTGTTTCTGCCTGGATAGACAACATGCACTCGAACCCAGATGGGTCGAGGTAGCGTGTCGTCCAGGTTGCCAGTGCCTCTGAATATCCTGGCTGACCTTCCACAAAACCTACTGATGTTTCTGTCATATTGGTCTCCTTTCCTTAAAGAACGAAAAGAGCACACCTCTCGTGTGAAGTGTGCTCTTTGAGAATATAGGGGGATGCTTTGTTAGGACCTGGTCTTTACTTCAACCATTTGGGATTGGTTGCCCGACTTACCTGACAACCGATTCTTTCGTACTTTCGCTTTGCTCCAATAACTGACGAAGCTCGACAAGAGTCACCCATTTGGCAGACATACCAGTACCTTTGCATCTTGGGCAGGGCTTATAGCGGATATACTTTCGTCCCATGTAATCCTCAGCCTCTCCTTCAGGGAGATAAGCCTTACCCTGGCAGCCCTCGCATTTACACAAAATCCTGAATTTATCCATAATCCTCCTTTTGGGGTTAAACAATAATCCCGCTGTTTAGGCGGGTGGGTGGCCTGCGCCAGCTGGTCGCAGGAATTCGAAAAGTATTCAATTGTTATTTTTACCCCCGGAGTTCACTATTGGCCTCTAGCCCCTCCATATATGACTGGTTTGAACTAGAGCAGACCTACCAAATACTGAAAGGCTTTTCGGGACTCCGCCGGTGGAGTCCTCGATTTGGGTCCATTTTGTAATATTGGTATAGGCAATGTCCCCGAAATGGGAGAATTCCTTTCACGGGGGTATCACTAGTGTTTATCACTATACATACTCAAGTAGTAAGGCATTCGGTTCTGCAAATAATAATGTGGTACCTTGCCCAGACCGAGGAGGATTTGAGAATCTCCTACAATAAGTTGAATCCGGTCAATCGTTTTCGTGAGTGAATTGGTCCCTCACTTTGCCAGCCATCATCTGCTCTTAGAAGGCCTGTGGTAGACCATAAATTAGCTGGGACATTGCATAGTTATATTTTCAATTTTTGATATCAAGAAAGGAGCTCGAATAGGTTGGTTGGAAATTACACCTGAATCATTAAAAGAAGATGCCGATAGTCTTGGTCCAGAATTCAAAACCAAAGATGTGTCGGAAATTTCTCCAAGTGCAATAATCTATTGCGAGTTGAAGACGATTCGTTGTTTAGCCTTTTCCTTGATCAGATTGTGGAGCGCTGGTCGTCTGTAGTAACGAGAGAAGATCAAAACCAGTGGTTAATTTTCTTCAAAAACAAAGATAGTGATTTGGATTAAAACCTAGGTTTTTTCCTTAGGCATGTAACTGCATCCTAAACTATAAGTTATTGCTCCTCATCCTCATCATCCTCATCATCGTCATCATCGTCAAAAGAAGGCGCGCCAGGGTTTGGTTGGTTGAGGTGGAAGAAGAACATAAGGATCGGCAGGAAGTCGTCCCCAAAAGGAAAAAGACAGCCTGTGTTGTTGTTTTGGTCTGAGCCCATTAATCATCCTCTCGTGTCGTCATCGTTGATGTCTTTTGGAACTGATAATCGTAAGGATTTCCACCTAATGAGAGCATAAGAAGCAAATTCATTACTTTTCACACCTCAATCAGGCTGACATCACCCTGGTCGTCCAGGAAGCACATCTGCCCTCTAACTGATACGCCCAACTTTGACTCAATGATGGCTTTGTACCGCCGCACCTGAGGAGCATACTCCTGGATCAGGTGCTCTTTTTGCCCGAATGATTGGATGGAATCGGTTTTGAAGTCGATGATTTGCCAGCCGTTGTCATTCCGATAAAGCAGGTCGATGACCCTGTTCTCCACCTTATCATTTAGGAAGTAGGAATAAGGCAATTCGGAATACCTCTCAAGGGCAACATCCACTTCGGTCCACAACGAATGCTTGCGGAAAAGTGCTAACAATTCGTTGGCGCGTGTGATAACCTCCCGCCTTGTTGCTTCCGTTGCCAGACCTGCCCGCCAGGCTTCTGACTCCAATAATGCGTCCAAAGCCGGATTCCCCGGGAAGAGCCAGCGCTGCAGGGCTTTGTGGACAATTGACCCAAGCACTTTCCCAGAAACCCGGCTATCTGCCCGGGTGGCACGCCAGGATTGGAGCTGAAGATCTCTCTCAGGATCATCAGGCAGTTCCATCTGCCCAAAGCCCTCAACCGGTTGGTAGAGCGGCGCAAGATTGCCTATGGAGGCTGATTCTTCAATCAATGCTTCTTCCTGAACTGCTGAAAGCGGGACCTCCCCCATCAAACACCAGACTCTGACTGGGTAATTAGACTGGGTTTGAACCACGAAAGGTTGCATGCGTTTTTCTGAAAGATCCACAGAGGGTAGACCAAGGGCGTCATCAACATCTTTAGCCCACCCGGTCAGCTTTATCGCGCCTTCCTCCAATTTTGCGTGACCGCTGATGATGAGCTTGGACTGCGCGCGCGTGAGGGCTACGTAGAGAATGCGCAAAGCTTCGCATTTATCCTGGTCTTCATCCTGGAATTTTGCGAGGTTGTAGAGCATGGATGCAGGCTCGGTCTTAAAAGTGACACCCAGATCATCCGAGAGGAAAAAGCTGTTCCTGCCAGCCCTCTCCTGCCGCCCAGCGTCTGCCAGGACCACAACCGGAAATTCCAGCCCTTTAGACCTGTGGATTGTCATCAAGCGCACGGAGCCTTCAGCTTCCGCCGAGGCTTCACCTTCCCGTGCGCCAGCGTCATTTAACGTCTCCAGCATGTCCAGGAATTCTCTGACCGTGGTTGCCTTGCTCAGTTGCGTATCAGCGATTAGTTTGTCGAGGTTGCGCCAAAGGCGACCGGCAGCTTTGATGGACTGCCCCTGCTCCAGCCTTACATCAGCAGTAGCGAGAATCGCGCGGTAGTCCAGCTCATCCACAACCCGCTTCAAGAGTTCTGCGACAGGCACCCTGTCGACCAGGGGTATCAGTTTGTTAAGGATAATCAAAGCACGCCTGGCACTAGCCTGGTCTTGCTCTCTTAACGAGCTCAAATCTCCTTGCAAAGCTTCAAAATACGAAAGGTTGGATTGACGCAGCAAGAAGAGAGCCGCATCGCTCAAACCAAAAGCCGGAGAACGCAATAATCCTGCAAAGGAGAGGTTATCCAGGGGATCAGCGACTGCCCTCAGGATGTTCAGCAGATCGCGGATTTCCGGGCGATCATAAAAGCCCTTGCCAGCAACCGTGACAAAAGCTATCCCTGCCTCTTCCAAAGCCTGTTCATAAAAAGGATACGCGGTTGTAGCCCGGAAAAGCAGCACAACTTCATCCCATTTGTCTATTTGCCCCTCATCCTTTAGCTGTTGCAGCCGGGCTGCCAACGCGCGGGCGGCTTGCAGTCGTCCTACGGCGGTGTCTTCCCCTGCTCCTAAGACAAACTCAACGTGGGGAGGACGAACTGGATGTTTGGGTTCCTTGAGATCTGCCACAAGCGGCGTGTAAGGAACGTAATACTTTTTCAGCGGATCTTCTTCCGTGCCTATGATATGAGCAAGAAGATCTCCAGTGGCATTCAAAAGCTCTTCGTGCGCCCGGTATGTGCGATCCAGGTCGATAACCAAACCATCTTCATTATCGATACGCTCCTGCTCTTCTCGGAAAACTGTGACATCCGCGCGGCGGAAGCGATAAATGGACTGGCGCATATCCCCAACCATAAAGAGGCAGCCACGATCCCCTGCCAGGGCGTTGACAATGTCGCGCTGGCGCGGATTGGTATCCTGGTACTCATCCACCATCACTACTTTAAGTTCTTCCCGCCATCGCTGACGGACTTCGGGGACGGCTAATAATTGCTGGGCATGAAATTCCAGGTCGTCAAAGTCCAAAGCCTGTCTGAGCGTTAGTTGGTCGACATACACTTGCTGAACGCGATCAAATGCTAAGCGCAATAGGGGGAGAATTTCAGCAAACTTTTCTTCTGCCTCCCTGGCAGGTGGCACATCTGTAGATTTCTCGCCTCCGGTCAGGGGGTCGATAATTTCTGCAAAGAAATGCCTGAGTTCCGCGATGATTGGCTTAACATAGCTTGTCTTTTTTCCTACATTCATTGCCATGTAATTGCGTCTGGCGTTATACAGGTGCATTGCGCAAACAGAGGGATCATTCTCTGCGAACGCTTTTTCAGCTGACGACCAACAGCCCAACAAATTTTGTACCATTTCCGCTAAGCCTGCACCTGCGTCTTCCAAAAGATCCCGCGAGTCAATGCCCCTCAACTCACTGATCGGATTAGTGATGAGAGGCGAATTCATGCGTCCTCTCAATTCATCCAGTAAGCGGGAATTATTGTCGATCTCTAAATCAAAGGTTTCCTGGGTTTCAAGCCGGCGTTCCAACATTTGCGCGAGCAGTTTGGAAAGATTGCTGACCGGGATATTATACAACAAAGGCAGGAAGCGTTCTTCTTCCACCAGCCTGGCCATTTCCTCTTCCACGACCTTGGCTTTGATTGCTTTTGAAAGCCCTTCGTCTATCACATCAAAACGGGGATCCACGCCTGCTTCAGCAGGGTGATTGCGAATGATTTCAGCACACAGGCTGTGAATCGTGCCAATGCGGGCTGAATCGATCTGCGAAGAGAGTTTTGACCAATAGAGTCGCACTGACTCGTCGACCGCCTTCTCTTCCAATTCCATCAACTTTGATCGCACGCGGGAGCGCATCTCCTGGGCAGCCTTGCTGGAAAAGGTAATCGCGGCAATGCTGCGTGGTTTCCTTCCGTCTGCCAAAAGGCAGGCATAACACGCCACCAGCGTGGAGGTTTTTCCGCTGCCTGCTCCTGCGGTGACCACCACGTCCCTGCCCCGTTCAGTCGCAGCAATTTGCTGTTTTTCGTTCAGTGTAAATAGTTTCAGAACCTGTTCAGTCATGTGGTTAGTCATGGTTAAAACCCCGCTTTGTAACGCCAACACCAGGAAATTGCCGGGCAGTAGTCCGGGCAGCCGCCATCGGGTGTTTTTGGCGCAAAATTGCCCGCCCTGGTGCCCTCCAGCACGTCCTTGATATGCTCGCGTGCCACCTGGTAGGCTGCAGAGGGACCTTTATCCCACTCGGATTTAAATTTCGAAAATTTGAAAGAACTCGCCTTGGCATCACCAATCTTCCAATAAAAGCCCTCTTCAACCTCACCGAGCATTAACGCGTCCTGCGCGGCAAGCGCATAAATGGGCAGCTGCAGACGCGTGCCATTTAGCAGGTCACTTTTTTCCAGGTGGGAACTACCGGACTTGTAGTCAATGACGCGAAGTTCACCTCCGTATTTACGGTCAAGGCGATCGATCACCCCGTGGATCTGAACAGTGTCACCGTCAATGTCAAGCCTGAGAGGAGGGGCGCCGTTGAGTCCGAACTTCTGTTCAAAGCCGAATGGGTTCCACTCGCCACGTGTCTCTTCGAGAGCAACCAGGGTTTTGCGCAGTTTCTCAAGCAGTTCAGCTTTTTCCACTTCCCAGAGTGCCGAAGGGCGAAAGTCGAATTTATACGGTGCGGTGGCAAACACTTCTGCTGCCACCTCATCGAATATATCAAGTGGGGAAATCTCTTGCTGCCCAGCGCAGAGATAAACCAGTTCCAACACCCGGTGGTAGACGCTGCCCCGCTGTGTTACATCCAGACCCAATTCAGGAAGGTCCTTGGGTTCAAGCTTCAGGGTTGCATCCACAAAGAACCTGAATGGGCAGGCTTTGTAGGTTTCCAGGCGGGAAGCGCTCCAAACATGATCTGAAGAATATTTTGATGCAAGCTGATCGCAAAGCGCCGAGAGGTTGCCTTCATGATTCCCTTGCGCAAGCTTGGCACGGCGTTGGTCGAGCACCTGGTGGGCTTTTTGAAGTCCTTGCCAACGGTCACGTAGATCGGCATCCTGGGAATATTGCAGGGCTTGCTGCTGGACCGCCCAAAAAAGCAGTTCCTGGGTTGAAGCCGCTTCAGATTGAGGTCGCGGCTTGGAGGGATTTACCTTTGTAAGGGCATCTTCAGTGAAGAGTTTTCTGGTTGACTCCCAGTAAACGGAAGCTTGCCAATTCTCCCCTTCCTCGGTGAGGTAAGGACGCGTCAGCAGCAGGTGTGAGTTGGCACGGGTAAAAGCCTGGTAAAAGGTGCTGGCCTGGTGGCGCCCAATGCGCGGCTCCAAGCCCAAATCCTGGCGCAGGTCTTCGTCCAGGAAAGGATCGGGGTTTTCCACGATCGGAAACAGTCCTTCCGAGAGACCCAACAAGACCACAGCTTCATAGCGAGTGCCGCGTGCTTCCACCATCTTGCCCACAAACACGGCGTTCCGGCGTGCCTCCCACGGCTCCAGCGCCTGTGTGCCCGCCAAAGTTCCCTGCAGGTCAGCAAAGAACTGAGAGTAATCCACCACTTCCGTCCCAACCACGCTTTCGCTCAGGACCAAGGCTCTCAGTGCATCCCCAAGCGAATCGCAAACTTCGCGGTCACGTTCGCTGCTAATTCTCTCGTAGAAGCCCAACCCATTAAGTGTGTCCTCAAGCCATGCCACCCACTCGGTTTGCGAACGGTTGGTCCCAATTTGAGAGAACAACAGCCAAAAATTTTCCAATCGTGCATGCAAAGCGGGCAGGTCGATTCCAGCCAGGCGTTTTTTGCGCCGACGTTCTTCGTCCGGATGTTCTTCTGCGTTCTTCTGTGATCTCTGCAGCATCGGCCAGGCTTCATCCCACTGGTCCTTGCCGCTGACGATGATCGCCTGTTGGCTGGCATTCTCAAGGTCTTCCAGGTCTTTGGGCTCCAGCCCAAAATCAAAATAAGGAGATCGCAGTGTGTTGAGCAGGTTGCGCGTGGGATAGTCCTCCAGTGGCAGCCGCAGGAGCGAGAGCAAAGCGAGCACCGCCGGCGATTCGCTGAGCGGATCAGCCTGGGAAAAGTGAACCTTGATGCCAAATTCCTCGGCGGCGGAACGCAGCAGCGGCTGATACATCTCCATATTGGCGGTGTAGATCGCGCAGCTGCCCAGAGGAACCTGCTCGCGGACGTGCAGCTGCTTGATCCAGCGCAGTGCTTCGCGCGCTTCATCGGCTTGCGAACGGGCTTCAAGCAGGAATGGCTTTGGCGTGTCCTGCTGCTTGACCTCACCCGGATTCAGTACGTGCCGCTGCATGTGCAGAATAATTTCGGGCAATCTAGGTAGGTTATTGAGTTCGATGATCTCGGGAGACAGTACTTCTTGTAACTTTTCGAGCAGACCGAGTGAACGTCCATCCACCTGGCGGGTTGAGCCCACTTCGCCGGTGAGGGTGATCAATAGTTCACCTGCCTGCTGGCCAAGCAGCTTGAGGAATTGCCTTTGGGCTGCAGTGAAGGAGGTGAATCCATCCGCGATCACCAGGCTCAGGCGTGACGCCAGGTCCGGATTGTTCTCGAGAGCCTCGATCGCCTGCCAGGCTTGCCCTTCAGCGTCCACCCAACCGAGCATTTCCAGGTGGGCAAGGAAGCGATCGTAAAGGATTGCCAGCTCACGCCGGGCGGGAGAAGCTTCGCGCGTGTACTCCAGGAAAGCGGAGGGTCTCACCATCGCGCTGCGCAATTCGGCGAAGGCATCCCGCAACACAGAGAGGAAGCCGGGTTTGTCTTTGATGGCGGCGTAATGCGTCAATTCGCCAGTGGCATAGGTTTCGCGCACGGTTTCCTGGATCAGGCGGTGCGATAGCGCCGGGGTAATGACCGGCGCGAATGAGCCATGTTCTTCCAGGATCTCCTGGTAGAAGTTGCGGAAAGCCCCCACCCTGACGCCCATTCCACCGCCCGCCTCAGCCAGACGAGATTTGAAATAAGCAGCCATTTGCGGGTTCGGCACGATTACCCACACCTGGGCAAGCAGTTGATCTTTGTGCACCTTCAGGATGCGGTCGATGCAATCCGCCGTCTTGCCTGAAGCTGGTGGAGCGATGATGAGGTTAGGTATCATGTTATATCCATGTTTTCATTTCATGAAGTGTGAGGAGCAAAATATAAAATCCACGATCATCAACAGCTTGAGTGCTGAAATTCTTGGACTTGGAACTTGAAAGTCAATATGCTCAGAAAAAATGTAAGAATACCCAACAGCAATATAAATATATTCTTTCTACTTTGCATATAACTCTTTACTGTTACAAAAATTCAGCAAGAATTGTTTCTACATTAAACGGGGTAAGATCATCAGATTCATCGATCCCAAATCTCATTTCTGCTTTATCACGTGTATCAACTAGTTCCCCACGAGCTTGGACATTTAACAAAAGGAGGTCGTATAAAGTCGGTTTATTTAGTTCTACCATCGCTTTTGAGATGAGAACGACGTTATTAACATTAGCCTCGATATTATTTACCCAGTTTGGATTAGATCGTAAAGCAACATCCATCCAAATTACCTTCATTTCTTCAAGGTCAAACAAAACAGGTAGGCATATTGTTGTTGGTGAGGCTAAATCCACTTTATTGACGACAGTCTTAGGTTCGAAGATCTCTCCAGATCCAGGCTTTTCTCGATCCATCCATCCAAAAAAGCATTCTGGGATTTCATTAAAACCTTGTTCGGTGTAAGAATAAACATTAAAGACTGCATACCTAACTTTATTTTCTTGTAATACTTTTACATCCATATCGATAAATTCACTAGCACCTTCTGGTGCATCAACTATATCTCCACTATGATAAAGGCCAAAAATATTATCAGATCGAAGGTTAGTATAAGAAATGTGTTCGATATAATTCCACTCAGCATCATACAACCCAAGGGATAAATCAATATCAGTTCTTATTTCCATCGATAAATTCTGAGATCCGGTAGAATTGCTCAAATTTAGAACATCTCTCCAATCCCGGATAGCGTTGTTGTCCTCAATTTCCCCTATATCCTCTATTTTGAATAAAATGGCTCCATCAGAATCAAAATCGAAATCTTCTTCTGCCTCTTGATTACGATATTCATCAAAAGTATTTTCATCTACTAGTACGTTTTTCCAATGGATGAAGGCGCGAATTGTCTTATCACTCTTTCCTAGTTCAAACCTTGATCCGCGAGCATAGGTTTTTAAAGATCGGCCTGAGGAACGCTGGGCTAAGGGTACAAAAATTGTTTTAAGAACCGGATCGAGGTAGACCTTACCCAGAGGCGGTTTCATTTTTAATTGTCTAATCAATTCCGTTTCACAAATAGATACAACTTGGCTACAAAAATCCTCAGATAATGGTGATAAGGACTTTTCTACAACTTGAACTTTAGCAATATTACCCTTGGGGAAAAACGCTCGGGTATTTATTTCTTGGTTCCGGTTTTTAAAATGTGCTACCAGTTGTAGCAAAACTTGTGAAGAAATCTGGTTCGCGATATTAGAAAAGGATTCAATGAGAGTATTATGTTTTTGAGGGTATGTTCGGCCAAGATGATCCAACCTTCTTGCCATTTCCCCTGGGCGCTTTTCTAAAAGCTCTAAAACTCTCTCAAAGTTGTCTTCTTTCAAGGCTTTTTCTACTTCCCCAGCAAATGAATAAAGGACATCTCCTTTACGAACTTTCTTGAATGCTTCGTATGCAACAGGATACTGAGTGGAATAATCGCCAGGGTGCAGTCTTTCCCCTATGCGAATCCATTTGCCTGGAAATCTCCCCATATCCTCTTCTATGTTTTTGCATCCATCCAGTAGAGACAAAATCAATCTACGCTCAGGGCGGGTGAAACTTCTAAAACGAGTGTTACTGGCTAATGATATGTCTCCATCTGACAATGAGGTAACTAATCTTAAAACGTCAGTGGCAGTTTTGATGTATTTTGTTACCAGATCACGTTTATCAGCATGAAATTTCAAAATATTGCTAATAATCAAGCTTAAAGTTTCTTTTGTTGGGATTGTTTCTGGTAATCGCTCAATAAGATTGTCGGAATCGGCCTTTTGTATGTACCACCCTAGCAAATTCTGATCATGAATAGAAAGACTACCTCTTCCGACTGCCATATCAATGAATATTTGGTCAAAATCACTAATTGAGCCAATATTTATTTCGCGAATTTGAAAATTACCTTCATTCATTGGAAATCTTGATTGAGTAATATACTCTGGCATCCATTGGCCACTAGTCCAGTAATGGACAAGTGCATTCATATATAAATCAAGTTCGGATAACGATGCTAGTTGCTCAGGGAAATTCTTATAGAATGGTTTGTGCTCAACATGAGAACCCACCATCTTGGTTAGAACAGAAACTAGTTGTTTGTATGATTCTACAAGGTAGTCTTTTGATTGATTTCGCAGAATATCGAAAAGTTCTCTGGAAAAAACGAATCCCAAATCCTCAATATTTTTGCACATAGATAAAACAATCTGAGAATTATCAACGGTGGAAGACAAGCTTCTATCAACAAAGTAAAGAGTTTTCTTTTCTAACAAGACTTCATTTATTTCGGCGGGTGGAAAATTAGAGTTCAGCATTTTGCTCCTATTAAGATAAGATGACAGCTCAACTTCCAATTGATAGTTGAATCTCTGCCATCTCATAAGGTATCAGGAGATCTAAAAACCTAAATACGGGATCATACGATCAATGTGTGAGAAGGAAGGTTTCTAATAGCCTGACACAAAAATTATACATCATAAGGCACGCTTGTCAATTCCTTTTCTTAAAATATCCTTTTCTTAAAATATCATTGTTTTGGATGTCTTCGTCCATTTAGTTCTCCTATTTTTGTCTTGGTCATTCTTCGTCAATATATGGATAATCATCCGGGTCGAAATCGAGGGTGGTTCCGGCCATAAGCAGGTCATCATCCTGCCGACATGCATAGCCAAGCTTTTCCAACTCAGCCACAATCTTGTCCATCTGCTTTTCCTCCAGCACCAGGATGTCGCCTTCGGGAACGTTCATATCCATGGAAGAGTAGCTCGTCTTGCGACAGAACTTGGCTTGAATCTCTTCAGGCATCCACTCCGACATCTCAATCTCCGGATAAGCCGGCAAAGCATCGTACGTCACGACGTCATTAGGCGTAAAAGGGGTCTCGGGAGGGATATCGTAGGGCGTGTAATCGCCGTCCTCGGGCTCGCTTGGACCTTCGTAATAGGCTGAGTTGACCAGGTAAAATTCGTACATTTCTTGGGAGACCAACGACTTGAACTCCCCCCAGGTCTTGGCGGTCAGCAAAGCTTTGTTGTTATCTGCCAGCTCCTTCGTCCTGCTTTCGGGGACAAACAGTAACCCTAAATTTGTTATTCCGTAAATGATTGATTTTTCTTCCATAACTCTCATCCCAGCAAATTAATACAATAATTCTATCATTCAGAACCGCAATTGATGCCGTAACGCTCGGATAGCTTTTTGACTGCCTTTACGACGTCTTGTCTAAGGCTGTCGGGATTCAGCACCTCCGCGTCATCCGCGAACTGCAGCACCCAGTTGCACACCTCCACCAGCCCACCGGTTTTCAGGTGCAAAATGAGGCTGCCATCCGGCTTCTCTTCGATCGTCTAGCTGGGATGCCATTTGCGCTCCCGGATGAACTGAGACTTATTTGGGCTGAACCAGATCTGCACATCTTCCGCCTCTTCCCCCGCGTGCAGCTGGAAGCCGCTGCCGATCCAATCTTCCGCTGAGAAATTCTCATCCCATGTGAACTTTTCTTTTAGCAGTTTCATCTCCTGGATACGCCCAACCAGGAAAAGCCGAAAATCGCTGCGGAAGGTGTCGAAGGCGATCAAAAACCAATCCCCCTGGAAGTTGTGAAGGTGATAAGGATAAACAACCCGTTCCGAAACCACGCCCCTGTTGGCTGAGTAGTAGCGCATCCAGACCCGCTGGCGGTTGAGGATAGCTTGGTGCAGGTCTATCAGCAATTGGGCATCACGCTGATGGTGTTGAATTCCGAAAAGGTGTAGTGGGAACGCAACTCGTTGATCTCCACGCTGACCGGACCCTTGGCCGCCTTGGCGATCTTATCCACGGCCGAGCGGAGAGGTGACTCAAGGTCAGTTCCGATGTAGCGCCTCGCGATCTCCAGAGAGAGAAAGCAAGCCATCAACTCACCTTGAGTCACATATATCCCCGGCAGGGACCACGTCTTGTCGGTGTATTACCAACCGCCCCGCTCCCGGTCGAACTCAATCGGCGCCCCCAAACGATATATCATGAAACTGCGGTCATTGAAGATAACCCGCCTGCTGACCTCCAGGGATTCCGCCAGCTTTTCCGCGTTCGGGTATTCCCCCTCCCGAATGCGCCTGTCAATTTCCATGATTCGTTCCAATTGCTGCCGCTGCGACATGGCCACCTGCCTTTACTGGAAGTGAGTGTACCAAAACCCAGTGCACCCAGTGTGCACTGGGTTTTGGTATTGATTTTACTTTTTATTGGAGTGTCTTTAATCGAACAACTTCTACTCCAATTTGGTTTCGACCAAAAGACAGGTCTTCGGAGTCAATAACAACGCTTCTGGGATGTGAAAAGTTGATACCTAACTTCAGTGGACAAGTTTCAAGTTCCTGCAAGGTAATTTCGTTCTGTTCAGTTGCTCGTAGGATGGCCAGGATAAACCAGTTTACTAGTCTTGGATCTGGTAAGAGAATTTCCTTGATAACAACATTCCCTTGAAATAGCTCAATGAAATGCCAATCCTCCAACGTCTGAAGCACTCGGTTAACACTTCGAGGTATTGATGTGGTAGTTGGGAATTTTTCAATAACCCTGGCAGATATTGCTTTGGTTGAGATTTGATCTGTAAGCCTCTCCAGGGTCCCTATGACCCGTATAGTTTCATAATAGACAGGAAAAACGTTTATTGCCATACCCAGATGAAGAACTGCCATCTGGGCATGGTCAATTGGCTTTATAAATGAACGAGTCATTTCGCGCAAGGTCTGGTAAGGGTCACTCGAATACAACCAGAGTCTGTAAAGTTGGTCCGTAGTTTTTCGGGTAGAAACCTGACCAATCATTTGGCCTTCCAAATACTCCCGCAATATCTTTCTATATTCTTTCTGTTCAATTGATGACATGAAAAGTTCATAAGCATAATTTGCCCATTGCAAAGCCAGAAATCTATCTGCACCAACAGAAATTTTCTTATATCCCATTTTTAAGCAATAACCTCATGATGCTTATAGCGTAACCACGTTGGAGGTCGTCATGGAAACGCTGATTTGAGTAATTACGTAGGCAGTTATAACAACTGGTATCCTCTCCGCACTGGCAGTTCTTAACTTTTTTGTAACCCTCAAGGACCGCTTCTTGCAGATGATCTTTGATATTTTCCACATGTCCAGCACCACCAGGCACTGCATCGAACAAGATAATCGACGGTGCTTCACCGCCTGATCGATAGTAGAGAGTCCCGTCAATGTCAGACCGTCGAATACCCTGTGATTCGCTGGCGCCTTCTAATAATGCATACATCAAGCTGCGCATTGGGTTAGCCCCTCGTAGAGCGAGAGGGAGGCTTAACTTGATCTCCAACACATCAGTCAGATAACGATGCCCAAGATCTACCCTGTGTATAATTTCTCCCCGGCATTCTCTGCCCGTGATCGGGTTTTTGTGGTTTCGCAGGGTTCCACCATCAAGAAAATTTACAACTTTTCCATACCCACAATCTTTGCAGATATCAAAACCGTTGCTATAACCCTTATTCACCAAGATCATATATCCGAATCTGGAATAACGGACAAGTGCAGGAAGTCCAAGTGAGTTATCTAAAACAAATTCTGTACTTGAATCAAATTTTTCTGATTTCTTTTGTTCATAATCACCAAAATACACACTGCTGGCATAGGTATGTTGGGGTGGTTCTTCGCCTGGCAATCCAACCTCAGGAGCAGCGATGAACCCTGTAACTGGTATTATGAATTCACGAAGATTTGATAAAGGTTCGCCACAACTGCAAATAGCGGGAATTTCATTTTCAAATCCCTGATGCATCTTTTGGCAGTTTTTACAAATGACATACTTTACCTGCTCCCACGATTTTGTCCGATGGGTTTTCAGACCCCCTCCTGTCCAGATCTTCTTCCCAGCAATTACCTGACTCCCAGGGGCAAATTCCGCAATAGCCACGCGTAGATCTCGCGACAAATCCACATCGTTTGATCCACTTTTTGGGTCAAGGTGGTTGGTTTGCATTTCAACCACATCCACAGGAAATCCATACTTCGGCAATACATTTCTGGAACCTAAGAAACCCAACAATTCTGCTGAAGTGATTTGATTGATGATTCTTTCTTTCCCTTTGGCAATATCGATTAATTTGGTATTGTGGGTCGTGGTCGCTTCATTCCACAGTCTGGAGATCTCTTCTTTTAGATAGTTAACATCGTCGTTGATGTCGTCGTGGGCTAAATCCAAGACCCCTTCGTTATTTTCATTGGTTAATTCATGGATCCAAGCCCAATCCTCAACACCCAGGATTTCTTTCACGCCTGTTGGGATCACGTTAACGATCCCAGCCATTAACGAATCAGGCTTTGTTGCGAGAAATTGTCGTAGATATTCACGACCATTGGGACCTTCTTCAGGGCAGAAGAAATCACCCACATTCTTGTATTCAACCCCGAATTCTATTTTCACCCATTTGAAAAATCGAGCAAACACTATTGAATGAAGATGGCGGCGTAAGATCTTTTCGTTGTTTAATGGCGTATGCGGTGGTTTTAGTTTGCCAGACACCATACCCACTGGATCGGTGTAGTTGGTCAGGTCATGTGATCTTCTTTGGGCGTACGTCATAATGTAAGCAGCGCTATCAGTACGCCGACCTGCACGACCTGCTCGCTGTATATAGTTTGCAGCGGTAGGCGGCATATTACGCATCATTACTGCCTGTAAATCACCTACATCCACACCTAATTCAAAAGTGGTTGAGCAACTCAAGAGGTTGATTTCGCCTTTAATAAATTGAGATTGAACTTCAGCCGCCTTTTTTGCAGTCCACTGGGCAGTGTGCTCTTCGGCTTCAAGCGGGATCAGTTGTTTCTTGCTGTAATTGATTCGGAAGAGATTAGCCTCCAACTCAGTCTTGTATTTTGCAAGGGGCTCCAGTGGGCCTGGGCAAAAGTAGGTCAAACAAGTGTCACCAACACCCGCTGGATAAATATTCTTACAGTGGCTGCAAATCATCCATTCATCAAAATTATCTGGTGGGAGATTTACCCTCCACATTTCATGTGACAAGGAATAAACGACACCAATTCGATTATTGGGGTGGTTAATTCTGTTTAGAACCTGATTCCATTCAGAGTTTCTAATGAAGTCCCAAATATCCTTGAGCAAGGCACTTGCCACTTTTTTTGCTTCATTTTCACTTGAGCCTCTTGAAATAAGCAAGCGTTTCAGGTACTCCGATCTGGTGTTTTCATGATTTTCTGATGGCATCCAGGAGAAAACGCCTGCTTTGGGGTCAGCTTCTTGAAAGCGAAAATATAGCAGACGGTTGCGTGGTGAAAACTCATTTTCCTTGTAAATGTTTTGATCGGGCATCAGGTAAGTCACCGCGCCTTGATACCTCAAACTGTTGAGCAGCAGTCTCAGCAAATTGTAAGTTTCTTTTCGATCCAACTTTAAAACTGAGCCCTTAAGAAATTCTGGCCACGTGTCTGGGATAGCTGGTTCAAAAGACAATAAGCCTAAGCCTTCGAGGCTGATGCGCCGATCAAGTGGGGTAAAATCCTGCATTAGCCAAATTGCCATCTTTTTTTGTTTTTCAGTTGGCGATTCCGTTGTCTTGAACAGACCGATCTGATCACCTCTGTTTACCAACGGAGCAAGCAAATCCTGCAATCTGAGATCACGAATCGGACCCCGCAATTGCTCTTTAACTGTCTGCAAGATAAGACCGCGTCGCAGGTTACGCATATGAGCGCGCTCCATATAAGGCGCAAAGAAAGCTGCATTTTGTCGGCTATCAGTAAAATTCAGCATCTTGCGACCTTCTCCAGGGTGGTTACGCTCTTTCTGATTCTTGGAAGGAGGAAGGTCGTCATAGAGACTACCGGCAATCACGCTGACGGGTGCATCCTGACCTGTTAGGAAGCGGTAGACTGCCCCAGAGCTATTCCTTGTTGAACAGCTAACACAGCGCTTAAGAGTTCTTTTACCCTTGAGGTCGATTTTGTGCATCTTTTGTAAGTACTCACTACCGCAATTACATTGAGGGGCTTGCAGCGGACTTTGCACCTGCCCACACTTAGTACAAAGTCTGACTTCAGTTGAGTTTTCGTATGCTTCATCTTCAGCAACATCTTCTCCAGTAGTGACATTTTCATCCTCATTAGAGGAAGAAAGCTCGTTAGCAAAGATATAATAATTTGTGTTTCTTGCATTTTCAGTAATGTTTATCTGGCTATCTTGTAAGAGATACTGATTATTAATCTTGATTTCAAACCCTTCAGGGTTTTCATCCAAGCCGCTACCTGGTGTGGCTGTTCCAACAATATAGGCTGTTCCACAGCGTGTGCAGTTTGCTAACTCAAAAACTCGACTGCCACAATGTTCACAGAATTTTTTACGTTGTAGGAACAAGCGCGGTTTATCCTTGGGGTGGTCAGTGGTGTTCAAGCAAACGAACGCACCTTCCAATGCTCGTGCAAAGGTGTGATAGCGGGCTGGCAGGAGTGGCATTTCTTCCTCCCCTGTCTTTGCCATAACTGCCAAAGCAACCAGGTCAATCAAACCTTGTTCTGCCTGCGGATCGCCAGGAAAAACTTGCTCTGCAGCGACATGCAACAAGGCAGCCTTGTCATTTAGAGAACTGATCAGTTTTCTGATGTTACTATCACCTTTTAAAACCTGGTACAAGAAAATTTGTGTTGCAAATTCCATTTTTTGTTGACTAGCAGTCGAAGCCTCAGCGATTACTTTAGATGGCACACTTGCATCGGTCAGAATACTCTTGAGCTTGATCAAACTCTCAGCTGAGTTATTGTCGGCGTTAACAACTTTATTCAGTGAACGGTATATATTGGGGGTGAGTTGTCCCCATGTCTCTCCAAGTGCATCTATCGGGAGATATTCCGCTCCGACGATATCCTGTTCATCCGGATTAGCTTCGTTCCAGAGAAAGCTCTTGTTGAAAAGATTGGTGGCAAATTTTGCTACCTCGCTATAATCTTTCACACCAGCTCCCAAGGTGGCAGACGTGGCAATGCCCTTGATTTTGCCGTGCTTATCGCCTGCAACCCGATCCTGCAAACGGCGAAGTAGCATGGCAATTTCCGTGGCATTTGCACCATCATAGACATGGGCTTCATCAAGCACAATGAAATGCCAATGTGTGCCAGTTTCCCCATCAAACAGATTTGTGGCATTGGGTCGAAGAAGCAAGTATTCCAGCATGGCATAGTTGGTAGCAAGCAGGTGCGGTGGTGTAGCATGCATCTCCTCACGCGATTTCAACTCATTATCGATATCGGGTTCGGAATCGCCGTACATGTTTTTAAAACCCGCTTTGGCTTGCGCTTGTGTTTCGGGTGTTTCCTGGACGTTGATGTACCGTCCAAAAGTAATGGCAGGGTAATTCTCAAGGATTCGCCGCAGACGTTTCATCTGGTCATTTGCCAAAGCGTTCATGGGGTATAGCAACAATGCTCTCACGCCTGGTTGGCTCAATGTGCCTGCGTCTTGTTCACGCAAAAGAAAATCCAAGATCGGGATTAAGAAGGCTTCGGTCTTGCCAGACCCTGTACCTGTGCTGACCACCAGGTTACGACCGCTTACGGCTTTACGTATGGCTTTGACCTGATGCGCGTATAAAGGCCTGTCGTACTGCAGGGCATTGGAGCAGAGTTGTTCAAAGCGAGGCGAAAGAACCCCCTCGTCTACCAAATCGTGAATGCTTCTATCCTTTAGATAAGGTAACGCAATCTGCAGCAGAGGTCCTTTGACGAGCATATCCTGGGCTTCTATTGCCTGGGCGAATTCCTCGCGGAGTTTTTCGTCCTGGAAGGGCTTAATCGTTTTCAGGTAATTGATGTAGGTCGACCTGATTTTTTCTGTTGTTTCCAGTGGGTGAATTGCCATGTCTATTTCCTCGCTTTAATTTACTTGATCAAAGTACTGAATATCATTTATATTGAAGGCTATGTTTCCTTGTAGAATTCGAAAAGATAGAGGTTCAAAAGGATGTGTTTGACGGTGATGTTCATTCAATCTGCGTTGCTTGGGATGATAAAAATTATTGCAAACACTACAGCAGTATATCTGTTTTTCATTCCGAAATTGCAATGTCATTTGGCTAAAGTCCAAATCAACCTCTATCCTGTCAAGTCCTGAGCCGCCTGCTAATCTAAGGATGAAGTTGGCATCCGCTTTCTTGACAGATTGTGCAGGAGTTCCGTCTAAGAGCTTAATACTTTCAATTTGAACTTCTCCAAAAGGCGTGGATAAAGTCATTCCAGGGGTTAACAGACCCGCAGCAGATGGGAATTCCTCTTCCAACTTCAAGATATCTTTAGAATAACGGTCTGAATCATTGTGTTGCCTGAGAACCTCTAAGGCTTTTTCTGGATCAAGTTTAAGAAACTCAATGAATTCCTCGTAAGTAACTTGTCCAAGCTGTTCCTTATCAATCAAAACTTGCCAGACCTCATCGCGATCGAGCCCAACAAGGATCTTCAAATATCGCAAGATCAACTCTCGCGATTTTTCGACAGTTAATGCGCGCAACAGTAAGTCTTCCAACCATTCTGGAACGGTCTGGATATACTCTTCAACGACGGAGGGCAGGATTGCCATTAGCAAGCTATCCGCAGAAGCGCTCTGATCCAAACCCGCAATTACTTCCAATGCCCACAAACTCTGTTTAGGGTCCTCAGTCAATAACTCAGCGGCACTTTCAGCCGAGATCCGCCCTTGAGAAATCATAGTAATAACAATGGGCAACAATCCATCGTCTTTTCGAGTAAGTAGTGCCTTGATGCAGGTTGAAGTAACAAGCGGGTCGTCCACTTTCTCAAGCAGTATCTTGGCAGATTCTGAATAAATGCTTGGTGTGATCATGTGCAGGTATTCAACCAGGTTTGGATCACCTTGGGGATACTTATCCAGCATTTCACTCACCAAATATTGGTGAAATGAATAATGATGAAAGAAGCTTTTCACAGGTTGGTACATATCTTTCTTATCCCGGATCCACTTAAGGGCACCCACCAGGGTCTGTACATCGCGCAGATGCCTAAGATGAGGTGCGGAAGCTGAAACAACCTCATCCCGTGCCTGTGAGTTTCCCATCGTATCGAGGATACAGGCTTTTTCGATCAATTGACGAAACTGCGCGTCATGCCCCTGTTGTGGTTTTTCAAGAAATGCCAGTCTTTCAGTGGGTGAGATCAAGTCGACTTTCAAGCAGGCTGCGTTTTCTGGCGGCACTACTGCTGTTGGTTCCCACTTGAACTTGGTGTAGAAGTAAATTTCATAACTTGATGGAGGCAGAGCAATATTGGTAAAGATGGTTTCGCCCCTGTTTTCATCCGGTATCTTTTGTTCAATGGTCGGGGCCCAAGGCAACCAGGTGGATTTGATCATCACACGACGGTTTTTGAGCGGTAAATCTTCCTTCCAAGTTAATTTCCAATCACACTCAGATACCTGTTCCAATCTTGCGTCCCTGACGTCCATCTCGGGGCTAATTTCCAACAGGGCATACCTGATCAGGGGGCTTCGATCGTCTTTTCGATAAACCAGTTGAAATTGAGCCTGGGTGTTAATGTTTCTGACAGTTTCACTAAACTGCAACAGCGAAACTTTTAACCAGTCCGGTTTGAAGCCAGTCTTGCGAAAATTAGACCATTGTAATAGGTTGCTTTCATTGTCCGATTCCACTAACTGGCAATTCATACGTTCCATCATTCCGCTGAGACCGTGCATTTCCACATGTAAAGCGCGGCTTTCATATTGAGAAAATCTATCTTTTGAAACATGGAAGACGGTTTGTCCAAATTCAAGTAAGTTTGGCATATTCTCTTCCACCAAACCCCAGCGCAAACGCACCACGGGAATGCTGACTGGAACGCGTATCTGTTCTCCAGTCCTGCTTTTCGTGATCAGATCCAGTGAGATGCTTCGCAACAGAGGCGGTGCAATTATTGCGAAACCATTGTTTTCATGGACGATATCCACAGGATCCGCGCCTGGTTGGGTTTCGATCCAAGCCCCTTCCTGCAAGTAAATATTGAACTTAACTGGCTGGCGGGACTCTTCTGCTCTGGGCAATTCCTTGGAATAGTTCTGCAACAAGAGTTTTGGCCAAAGCCGCAAGCGGAAGTCGCCCTTAATTCCGCGTGGACCGATTACCTTGACCTCGTAGTTACCAGCCGGCTTGTCGCCTATTAAAGTCGCAAGCGGGAATATGGCACGAGACCCTTCGAACAGGAGGTCATCCTGGTAATCCAGGAATTTGACCTGTCGGTCGATGGTCGGAGCGGCTTCTCCAATCGAGATAACGCGCACTTTCCAATCCCTCAGAGCCTGGTACATCGCGGTGCTAAGCGAAACAGGAATGCTTACCGAGGGTATCCCTGCGGTGTACAAAGGCTGGTCAAGATTTTCCTGGTAATCAAAACGATGCCCACCCCATAGCTCAGGCAGATCCACTTCCCGTGCCACCGGTACTATGTTACCGAGCACTTCTCCGTCCTGGTGGAGCAACAGCGAAATCGCGTTGGTCAGATCCCATTGTTCCAGCTTCCAATCTTTCCAGCCGCCAGAAAATATAGAAAAGGTGTCGATCCGTTCTGTGGTCACTGAATCAATCTCCATTTCAGCTGTTTTGGGCGTGAGCAGATACAAGACCTGGGCTGGCAGAGATTTGGCGTTTGGGACCTGTCGGTAGTTTGTACGAAAGGCGACAAGCGGAGCTTGATCAGACGGCGGGATTAAGGGAAGTGTCCAACGTCGCAATTCTGAGTCCTCTTGCAGGTCCTGTTTACTTGAAGATATGAAGACGGTCACTTGGGTAGTCGGGATTGGGATAGGGATAAACTCTTCAGCTGTGAATTCAACTGATTTGCGGTGATAGACCTCGCAGGGTATCACGATTGGCTCAATTTGTTCAGGCCAAGTGATTGTCCACTGCAACAACTGGCTGGCTGCCTGTGTAGTAACGATTTGTTCAGGGATACGCAGGATGACTGGTGACTCTTCAGAAAGTGGGTTAACCTCAAGGTAGGGTCGGCTCCAATGAAAGCCGCGATCCTCCCTTTCTTCGCTATACTGCTCGAAAAAGGTGTGGATATTGTAGGGTAGCACAGGCACTGCCGAAATGGGCAGCACTTCACCGTGATTTTCCCTGGCATGCCGCACCAGCTTGCAACAGGCTTCAAACCACGCGAGGCCCATGTCTCCACTATTTTCAAGGAAATCCAACACGGGTCTCCCCACAGAATAGACGTGCTCAAGCAAGTAGTCCAAAGCTTCTTTTGGCGGAATATATCGCAAATCCTGTTGCGTTACAGCTGGGACGACCATGCGCTCAAAGAAATCTGGCAGCGAGTAAGTGGGGATGCCGCCATGGAAGCGGATCGTTGCGACATAATAGTTGGGAGTATCAGCTACCGAGAATGTCTTGAGATTGTTTTTTCGGGCTAAAGTTACGAATCTGCGGTGCCAGCCTGTGATGTGAAGGTCCTGGTCAGCGCCCACGCGCTGCTGCAGCGCCTGCCAATAGCCAGCCTGGTCGTTGTGCATGGCAAAATGCGCCAGGAGAGTCATAAAAGCGTAGGGGTAACGATTGGTGAGACTACCAGTAGCCTTGGTAAATTTATCGAATCCAGCTAAGAATCGCCGAACCACTTCCGCCAATTCATCCAAATCTGGTTCCGATAGTGGTATTTCGCCGATGATGCGTAAGCCGCTATCAAAGAAGGGTTTAAGTCGTTTTTCCCATTCACTCAATGTCTGCATATTGTCTTCCCTCCTTGCTCCCTTATTTAAAAAAGCTGTGTTTGTTTCGGCTGTTTTCTGGAACGGTTCAGGGCGTTATCGTAATAGAGTTTCAGCTTGGGGTCTTCCTGCAGCGCTTGCTCAGGCAGGCGTTCCGCCACCGCCACGATGCGGTCGTAGGCGTGTTCTGCCCAGGCTTTGCTGAAACCCGCCTTGATGGCTTCGGCGCGGAAAACCTTGATTTTGCCGCTACCGCGCGTGTACTCGTTGAACTCATGCAGCAGCGCCTGCTCGCGCAGGGCTTCCAGATCGGCTTGCTTTTCCAAATTGGGTACGAACCAGCGTTCCTCTTCATCCTGCAAGAAGCTCTGCCTGAGGATCACCTGCAGCTCAGGCAATTTTTCGTAGCGTTCCTGGTGAAGCTGCCTGAGGAACTTGGGCTGCAGGTCGCTGTAAGTTTGCGGTCCGTTGCCAGTTGTTGGGTCCAACTCACCTTTGAGCCACTGGATGGCGCTGGCTTCGTCGGTCACAAACAGCGAAAGCTGTTCCACTTTGTCCGAAATCAAGCGTAATTGGTCGTAAGCAAAAGCCTGGGAGGGCGTGAAAGCCATACCATCGCGCATCAACCAGTGCTGCGAAAGCCCCTGGTAGAACTCGCTGGAGGAAAGCGGGATGGTCAGCCCGCGAACCAGGTGGAAAGCCAGCATGCGGTCGTAGAGCAGGTAGGGCATACGCTCACTCTGAATTTGGATGTTGCCACCCTGCGCGTCTGGCATGGGAAGCTGCTCAAGGTGCTGGCGGATGAACTCCCAGGCACCCTGGGAGGTACCGCCTTCGATGGCGAACTGCCGTTCAAATTCATCAGATGGTTTATAAGCAGAGAGAATCAAATCTTGCTTTACTGCCGCTTTAGTCGTAACCTGTTTAAAAGATGATTGTTGCTTGTCTAGTATGCGGACATCAGCCAGGATAAAGCCGGCGCGTTGAAGAGCTTCTTGGATCGAATTCCACACTGCATTTTGTGAGTTGTGAAATTCCACTGTCATCCAATGACCTGGTTTTAGCAATTGGTAAAAATTTATGAAGCAACCTTCCATTAAAGATTGGTATTCAATCATTTCTTTTTTTTGTGTTTTGTTAATAATTGCTTCATCATTGTTATTGGAATTGACTTTTAGCCAAGACTCCCACAACGAATTTAGTTCTGAATACATCAAATTACCACCAAAGGGCGGATCAACAAAAACGTAATCAATTGATGATAAAGTTTGATTTTCTTTAGTTGAAGATTCAGTCGAAATTAATGAATCATCGTAGATGTTGTTTATTATTGAATCACGAATGTTCGGAATTTTTTCATAATTGCCTTTTATTACATTTTTTTCAATTGGCAAGGAACTTGCGTATAAAGTACCAGTCTGATGACTGGTTAGTACTGGTTTGCTACCCCCAGTCTTAAAAATAATCCTTGTCATCTTTGTGCTATGGGTAAGATTATAAGATGAGACCATGAACACAATTCGTGAAGTTATTTCTTTGTTGCCTAAAGCATTTAGATAACTATACAATTTTGATAAAACATAAAGATTTCGATTTGTATAAAAATGATGCACATGTGTCAAGCCGTGACTGCTCTTTGGCTGTGCAGTATTGAAACCATCTGGCATCTGATCTGTTGGAAATAGGTATGGGATCTCACTTTCCTCAATATTCTTGATTAGTTGTAGATCGGATTCATCTGGTTTTTTCTCAAAACGCTTCTTACCAATGGAATAATTGATCAACACCGGTACCTGGCGGGCTCGCTTGATGGTCTGGTGTAAGGCGCGATCGTAGAGTGTATCAAAAACCCGTTCCAATCGGAGCGCACCACTATCCTTTTTGAGGCTTTTTGCCAGCAGGCTGCCACAGCCTGGACATTCCCAGGTGCTCTTAATACCGCCTTCTTCCCTGTTCACCGCGACGTCCCAAAAGACCATCTCCTGCCCACAGTGAGGGCAGCGGAAAACATCCGACCAGACGGTGTAGTTGATCCTGCCCTTGACGCGGTTTGGGTCATCGCAGTTCGGGTGCCAGGTTTCGTACATCCAACCGCATTCCGCTTCCACTTCCGCCAGGATGCGTTTGGCTTCGCGCTCAAAGGCTTGCGCGTCAACCGGGGTGTTGTAGTTGTAGGCAATGAAGGTCGCCGCCGGTGAAAGGTCATTCAGGACTGCCTTGCGGGTGCCTAGGCGCGAAATGGCTTTGTCGCCTTCCCAAACCACGCCCTTACTATCCACGCGGTAGCCCAGGCTCTCGACAGTTTTCTTATCGCCGCACAGTTGGGCTGCCACACCGGTCATGCCAGTGCCGCAAAAGCCGTCAAAGACGATGTCACCCGGGTCGGTGTAGTGCAGGATGTAACGCATGATGGCTTTGTGGGGCACCTTGGTATGGTAGGAATGGGCGTTGTAGATCGGGTCGTTCTTTCCCTCGCTCACATCCGCGGCGAAGGGCTCGCGCTGGTAGACATGCTTGCCTGGGGGCAGGTTCTCATCATCCGGCAGACCCAATTTCTGGCGAATGTTGCGGCGTTCCTGCTGCCACTTCTCCAGGATCTCGGGCAGGAAGGGGTTGGGGCAGGCGGTGTAATAAGGTGGGTCCGAAAGCGCCAAAATGGCTTCATCCGTGCCAATCGGAAAACCTTCGATCTTGCGAAATTCAGGATCCTTGAGATACTCCGCCAGCCGCTGTCGGTAAACCTCTTTTTCCTCTTGTGACATCTGCGTTTCCGACTCGTTTTCAAAAAGCAGGGTGTTATCCTGGGGAACCGAGTTGTTTGCCATTTTCTGAATCCTCTCCTCTAAATACCAATATGACACAAGGATAACACCATCAGATGTTATCCTTGTGTTGTTTAGCTAATTGCATCCCTCATCCATTACCAGTTGATCTGGATGCGCACCTTCTGGCGGTCCTTACCGGTAAGATGCTCCTGCAGGAATTGACGGGTGCGTTTATCCAACTCGTCCGGAGTGCAGGGCATGCCCGGTTTAGTGATCGCCAGCAGGTATTCAGCCCCATCGATCTCGACCACTTCCAGTCCCAGCAGGGCATTCTCAATCCCGTCCAGGAATTTTTCCGTGATCGGTTCTGGGATTTTCTTTGCTTGCAGGAAGTTCTGGACAGCAGTGCGTTCTTTCGGGTCGATCAGCTTCAGGTTTTGTTGGGCTTGCGCAGTATTGAGGTTTTCGAGCAAGACGTTGACCCACTTGGTTTCCAATTGTTCCAGCTCAATATGAATGGCTTCCAGGTCATTTCCTTTTAGTTCCCTGTCGCCTTCTCCTGCAGGTGAAAAACCGCAGTAGGGGCAGGCAGAGTTTTGCTTCAGATCTTCCTTGCGGAAGTTGAAACAGGATCGCATGGCATTCAATTTATCTTGCAGGGAATTCAATTCTGATGTGGGTAGCAAGTTTAGTTTGCTCAAAGCTCGCAACTTTGCCCAACGGGGATCCTTAGTAATTTGAGCTTTCTTCTGGTCCTGTTCTCGGTCAAGGCGCGCTTTTTGGTGCAGCTCCTGGTAGCGCTCCATGTAGTCCAATTGCAAGTTTTCGAGATTGGCACGCAACTGCTGCCCGATGTTGGCAGCTTTGCGCTTTTCCCGGTTGCCAAGAACTTCCAAGATGTGATCCTGGGCGCGATCAAAGGCCGAGCGCCAGGGATCCGAAGGCTGCAATAGCTCACGGGCATCTTTCAGATAATCCCAGAGAGGTCGAATAGTTGTTAGTACCTCAAAAATGTTGTCCAACTCTTCCATCTTCTCGCGCGCTTTGAAGCCTGCCCGGATTTCCCCCAAGCCCAAATCGAGGTTGGAAAGCCTGGAATAATTGGTGAATGCGCTGAATCTATTCAGAAAATCACGGAACTTTTCAAGAACATCCCGGAAGCTTTTTCGCTCTTCTTCAGACAAAACCATCTTTTGCCCTAATTTGGGGCCGTCGTGCAGGTTGTCCAGCATACGGACCACCTTACTTTGCTCTTCTGCCAATTTCTGTTGGAGTTGACCGACGCCAAGCTCTCTGGATTGCGGGACATCCAATAATTCTGGCGGGATTCCGTAGGATGTAAACAATTCCTTGACGGCCTGTTCAGGGATTGGTTTTGGTTTACTTATAGAAGTGAAAGACAGCAATTGTTCAAGAGTCAGCTTGTCGCCGTTGCTACCATTATCTCTGATAGATCCAGGACGCACATTCACGCTTATAGCCGCTTGTTGTACCAAGGCAGCAAGAATCAGTGAAACCAACTCGGGCTCCAAACCAAAACGGATGTCTCGTTCAGCGCCAGGCTCGCCCTGGTACAAGGAAGACCGATTAAGCACCTTGCCGGGCTCAAGTTGATCTATTAGGTCAAGAAAATATCCCGCATAAGGGCTGTCAAAAACCGACCATATCAGCCGATTGCTTTCGACGTGACCTAACTGCAAACCTTCCAACACACATTGTGCCATTCTTGATACCGGTCCACCATTGATCGCGCGTAATGCCTGGTCGCAGGCAGAATAGAGCGTTGCGCTATTTAATTCAATACCTTGAAATGAAGGATATTGAGGAAATTTTTGTTCGAAATGCTGCTTAAGCAAGGCACCGGCTAACTTGTACACCTGGTCGCGGAAGGGAAAATCATTCAGGGAGAGGTGCTGTTCAGCAATGACCTCTGTGAGGCTTAGGTTATGCTCCTGATGCATTACTCTGAAGTTGCGAATGAAATTTTCGTTCATCCAACGAAGCAGAAGACGCTCATAATCTTTTACTTTGCGATCGTATTGATCACGATTAGTTCCGGAAGAAATGGCAGCCATTTCTGCAGCACCGGCATAAAGTCGCAATATATTATGGAAATAGTCGTCAATTTGATCTGGGAAGAAGTACACTTCGTCTGCTTTTTGTTGTAGGTCTTTAATCCCGTTCCCATAAAGCGCGTGAAAGTGAATATAGAAATCTCTTTCTGGGTGGGCTGTGGAACGTTCATTGGCAGCCCCGAGGAAGAGATAGCCTTTGCGGGTGATACCATGCCCTTCCCAGGGGATCTCTTTCTCCCAGATGCGGAACCCAGCGACATAACTTCCTTCAGTAATTTCCATGAGAGCTTTGACGATATCAAAGTAATATCTGTCCAATGTGGATTCTGAAAGTGTCTCAGCTTTTTGTTGGATCAGAGCTTCAAAATCAATATCCTTTTTCAAATCCAGGTAGTACTGGTCATTTTCTTGATTGTGTGAGATGAACTGACCATTCACGGCAGACGATATAGCCTTCAGAATCGTCTCTGTGGTGACTAAAAGAAAATCCGCATCCATCTCAGGCAAGGGCAGATAAAGGCACAAGCGATCTTTTAGTTCGGTTGGCGTGATGCCAATGGGGGCATAAATATCGCTGACAGTCAAGCGGTGCAAAGCTAGCCCATCAATGATTCTCAAGGCAACATCTCGATAATCCTTAGTCTCGTTAGCATATTTCACTTTTTCGGTAAGCACCCTGGCTTTGTCCTGAACATTCCTGACATCGGGAATAGTTCGGAATGCGTCATCCTCACAGATCATGCGCCAGTAAGAATCAAAAGTGATCAATGCGGGCTCACTTAATGGCACCTCATGATCAAGCATAGCTTCCATTTCAATGCTCAACGCCTTCAAAAGGTCTCTGCGTTCACCAATGGAAACCTGTTCGAAAATCTCAATGTAAGAAGGATGGACTGGGAACATTTCCACAAAATCATCCAATCTTTCCGCCATATCGCTGTAAAGGGGAGTGAACTTTTCCAGGTGTTTGCGGATCCAATCCATCTGGTCTTCTGTTTTTCTCAATAAGCGATGGGAGACCACGTACGCGATATCCTCTTTGACGATCTTTGACTGATCAAAACGGCTTTGGACTCGCTTGATGGAATCAGCAACAAAGGAAAAACGTGGGTTGTCAAAAAGCGCTTCCTGGATACCGGCGATGAAACGCAAAGGCATGCTCTCACAACTTTCGCCGATTTCACGCAAGAAATTCAGGTCCAGGATGATCTCTTTTTCATCTCGGGCTCTGAGGTAATCCAATAACTCATCAAGGACGATCAGTAGTCCTTTACCTGGGAATTTCTTTTCAAACAAGTCCATCATCTCTGAGAGCAGTAGCTTGTTACTGGTGGTCTCGCTTAGAGGCGGGAAATGATACTGGATGCCAATGCTTGCCAGTTGCTTTTCGAGGTCTGTAAAAACAACATCGCGCAAGGCCATCTTGGTTGCCGAGGTTTCTTGTCTTACGACGACAAATTTGCCTGCGATCTCTTCAAGTCCTTGCTGAACTGCTGGGTGTTGGATTTTACTTAGAAGATCGGCATGTTCACAGATTGATGAGATGACAGCCATCAAGTGAGATTTACCTGTACCATAGTTGCCTACAATGAATAAGCCCCTGCCGTCGTTCCCGGTAAGCTTCAACGCTGGAAGAATTCGGTGGAGAATTACATCTGCCATTCTGTCTGAGATGACATAGGTATCCACCAACTGAGCCGCAGTTTCTTTCTGGTTGGCTTTGAGTAATTGAATGACTTCGGTAACTGATTCAAACTGTATTAGGTCTCGGTACTTCATTTTATCTCCCGTCCTGAAAAACTCTTTCTCATATCAATCAGTGAACGACAAAGCAGCATCGTGTAGGATGATCAAATGCGTTCTTGCCCTTGAACAGCCCACATACATGAGCATTTCGAGGTCAAAGCGAATTGAAGAATCCAGCTCAGTCATGATGACCACCTTGCGTTCAAGTCCTTTGAAACGGTGGATTGTCGTCGTCATGATCTGGTCGGGTTGAGAGGTGGAGCGGTCTGACAAGACGAAATTCCCAAGTTTCAACCCGGGTGTCAATGAAGTACGATTTTTGCCTTTGGGTGTGAGAATAACAATGTCCTTAGCGTTCACATCTTCTTCATTCACCAGGCGATGCAGCGTTTTTTGCAGGATTTTGTGCATGCTGGCCTGGTCAGTGTACCCGATCCATTCGGGATCATGCCCTTCAGGGGCATAGCTGACAATGCCTGAAGGATCATTATGAAATTTCATCACAGTGTTGTGGATATGCTTGGTATTGCGACAGTTTTGGTTGAGAGAAAATGGTTCTTCTTGGATTAATCCCCCAAAACCAGTTTGCCCATGAAAGAGATTCTGGTTATCATCGTAAAAAATGAACAGGTAGCCGTCTGGTTTCAGCAACGATTCCAGCGCAATCCAATAGTTTTCATGAAAATCCTGCGCTTCGTCTACAACAATTGCATCGTAAATTCTGCCAGTTTTCTCGGCGAACTCTAACAAAATCTGAGGGTAAATTTCTTCGAAAAGCTTCTTTTGGTCAGATTCCTGGCGGACATTTCGGCCTAACTGGGTAGCGGCTTGTTGGCAGAGACCGTGGAAACTGGAAACCGTTGCATCATACAATCTGCTTTCAAGATAATCAGCCAAAGCTGCGTTGTAACAAACCAGCAGTACATTCAAGCCTAATTCACAGAATTGTTGTACTTTCTTGACAGCCAGCATGGTTTTGCCAGAACCTGCGCATCCAGCGATCGCAACACGCTTGCGCCTGCCTAACAATGTAAGTGCTTGGAATTGCCTCTCCGTTAATTCGACAAGTTTCTCATCATCCCTTTCAAGCTCAATGCCAAGCGGTGTCTTTAACTCAAAGGAATTTGCTAATAAAGTGACTGCAAGGTCCACTAACTTTTGACCAGGCGCATTGTCTGACATTTTTGCACCAAAGCAATATTGGAACAAATCCCTGATAGATTTTTCAATTTCCATCAAGTCTTTTGAATCAAGCACCTGCTCGTTTGGCAAATCGAGAGCAAAAGTTTGACCAGGTCTTTTCAGCGAATCGGGAAAACAAACAGCATGCCAAAAATTGATTTTTCTTTCAGACCAGCCAGGCAACTTAGATAACTCGTCAATCAAGGAATAATGGTTTCGACGCGCTTGTTCTACGGGATTCTTAATTGGATGGTTTTCGCCGGTTCGATCCTGGCTGTACCACTGGTCTGATTCAGCCTGATAGTAGATTGCGCCTCCTTTGACTTCCAGCACGATGAAGCCCATCTCAGGGTGGGCTATGATGAAGTCAGACTCTCCCTCTTTTACGCCCTCGTAAGAATTGTGTTTCTGCCAGTGACTGCTGTAAAAGATGACATAAGGATCAGGGAGAGTTTTTAGTGCCTTGAAAACAGTTAATTCAGATGATCTTTTAGGATCTTCTAAGACTGACTGCGGTGGTTTTTGTGGAAAAATTTTCGCCAACTTAATATCCTCTCTTAGCAATTTATTTTACCAGCAATAGACCCGACAGTTCGATTCGCTCAAACACGGAAGTAAATTATGATAGCTTTAGCGAATTAGGCAGCAATTAATAGACAACGTTCAAGAATTAACCAAATATGAATCGGATTCAAAAATGTATCTTTTGGATAAATATGAGTTACATTTTTGAAAAGCTCAGCCAGGAGACCTAGCGGCAGACAAGAGTGACTAGAGTGTTCCCAAATAAAGAGTCCTGTTTGCGATTAATCTCAGTTAATTTGTTGGAGTACCATGATGAATGGGAGTTTGGTAGGTTGTATTTAGATAGGAGTCAAATTTTGTTGCGAACAGACCCCTTGGGAGAACCTGTGATCAATTTTACAGAAAAAGTGTTGCGTAATCAACAAGTTCTGCTCGGTGGATAATTCGAGGTTGTGGTGGTATAGATAAAATAACTTAAGTTGATATTATTAACAGCAGATATTGATAAGATAATCGACACAGTCAATGTGGAGGAATACTAAATATATGAATGCCTTAAACCTGATAAAAACCTTAGACTATTGTCGATCGAGATTACCTCTTTCTACTGCAGAGGATGATTTTCGATTTGTAAGTATTCCACTAGCTGCCTTGAAGGCGGTCAGCTCGATTGGGGCCAAGACTCCTTTACTGACGCAAGTTGTAGATTTTTATCACGATAATTTTATGTCACGAGATATCTCAGAAACTTCTTTGTATTTTACAAGAACAGGTGAAGTTTGTGTCAGTGAATTCATAAAATTTTTTGCGGATCGTGGAATTGAACAAATGTCTTCTGCAGAATTTAAGCAAGAAGTTCCTAGTTTGCCCGACGAGGTCATTAATGCTTATATGTTTTGTAGAATCTTACGATCTTACGATGTGGAATATTCACCTGACCTAAACAAAATTGTTGGAAACAAATTTTTTGAGAAACAAATTCGAAATATTCCCGGTCAACGAAATGCTAACTCACTAAAATTTTTTTACATGTATACGGGTATCGAATATTCTCTTCCAGCTCGAGAATTGAGAAAGTTCATCTTCTCTGCAACAAACAAGAATTTAGGAATTAACGATTGCACTGAGTTAATTGGACACGTTGCCAATACACTAAGAATTGATAACACGGAATTCACGCATGAGCTGCTTGAAAAGCTTATCTGGTCTTACCAACTGGCACAGAAGAAATTACATATTGTTTGGCAAGAATGTGACCGGATTCCTCTCGGTCATGGAGTGTATTTATACGATAAGGAGCGAAGAGACTCTAGCATGTATGGCAGCGATGTGGTGGCATCAATTGAAGGTTACTCATTTGAAAAAAGTCTATCCCGTAGAGATAAACTTCCTCTGAAAGGCTATTGTATTAAACCGGACGAAATAACGACACCTGAAATTATTGATGAGATGAAATTCGTAATAGAAGAATTAATGAAAATAGAAATGCCTTTTCCTCACGTAGAAATAGTCTCAAACAGGATTTTTACGGACATGGGCTGTTAACTTTTTTTACTGACCGGCAGAAACCAGCAAACTGTAGAAATAGATATTACCGGTCAATCTTCATGATAACAAGTCTTCAGAACGGCTTGAAATGGCCAAGAAAGCTAGGTAAAAGGTGTGGACGACTCAGCCTTATTGAATAATTCTTCTGCTTCCCAGGCCGAAGGTTATGGCTAGGATTATGCTAAATCTTTCGAATAGTTTCAAAGAAGGATTAGCTCGGTCGCAGATCAAATATCTTAATTATTTTTTAGTTTTGAGTAGAAGTGTAGAAGTGTAGAAGTGTAGAAGTGTAGAAGTGAAGATATACACCCAAAGGTTTAATATGAATAAGGTGGTTTTGGACTAAACTCCACCGGTGGAGTTTTATATATTCACAATTATGAAATACTCCAAAATAATGTTGAGAGTTATAGTTTACAGCTAATTTACAGCTACCACAAAAAACACTTTGGAATCAATAAACAAAATAGACACAATAACCCCAATATATTGAAGATTATGGACGCCTTACCCCTATATATAGGTATTGGACATTGTCATTTGGAACTTCGAATCAGTCGGTTGCGTGTTCGAATCACGCCGGGGGCATTTTGATTACCCGGTCGTGCCGGTCTCCAGACCGCGCACGCCATCTGACCGTTAGGTCTCCAGCAAATATTGCGCAAAGGCAGATCACCACGCTTCGCTCGCGATGACGAGATTGTAGGTAGATCAGCTTACCCTGCTTTGCGGGCACAGGCGTAACTAACGCTCGATGACCTGGTGGCCTGTCACTGCGAGCCCCGATTATGTCGCAAATGCCAAAAGACAAGAGTGTAAGGGGTGTGGCAATCTGCATTTTTGTTGGTAGAAAGATGCAAACGCAGATCGCCGCGCTTCGCTCGCGATGACGAAAGTCCTTTGTAGGCCGGGTTGCGATTTTCAACCCGGCTCTCCATGGTTCTCGCAAGGACTCCATTGATTGTCTCCTGAAAATGCACCTGAGATGTTTTCTTTGTTACTTCGAATCCCCTAAGAGGGGACTATGTCAGTAGGTTGCGTGTTTGCCCCTATGGGGTACAGGCGAATCACGCCGAGAGCATTTTTTATGTTCCTGGATTTATATTTCAGAATTTTCTAATCACCAGTGTCAAGCCAGGAAATTGGAGATATAATTAATCACTACTATGACCAAAAAAGTGCAACCCAATTTATAATTGCTATTGGGAGGAAAGACTATGGGCTCAATCATTTACATGAATACAGAAGAAGTAACCCATCTCATTTCTCAAATTCGTCAAATTAAACAAAATATGAGTGAGCAAGTCAATAAAACTATGATGCTCACATCCAATCTGGATTGGACAGGCCCGGACCGTGATCATTTTGTAGGAAGTATTCAAAGTTGGAAACAAGTTTGCAGCAATCAATTAGCAGATTTGCAAAATCTGAGTGACCAACTGGCTGCTGAACGAAACCAATGGATTGAGGCTGACAGAAGTGGAGCTAATCATGTAAAATCCATAATTGCAGATGCTAGCGTGGGGTCATCAATTTCTGGAGTCTTAGCATGGCTAAACAATCTTTTTCGGCAAAAAGAACAGCAATACACCATCGATGAGGCCTGGGAGCAAATGATGTCGACCAAATCGGGGAAAGAATTAATAGAATTATCAAAAAAATATGGAATCAAGTTCATTCTCCCAAGTGGAAAAATAATCGGTGATGGGGATTACGTTGTAAACATAACGGTGGAGGACTTGGAAGAGGGTACATTAGGGGACGCTTCTCCAGGCAGTATAAGATTTGATCAGGAATTTATGGATGAGAAATATGAAACTCCTGATTATTTAGCTCAGGTTTTGGCGCATGAAATTCAGCACCAAGTTGATCAAGAACAGGGATTATTACCTGAGGAAAATCATGCTGAAATTATTATGGAATACCTGATAAACGACGATTACGACTCCGCAGAGAAAATGTTGAAAGAAGCCATACAGAAACGTACCGAAAGTGAGGTAAGAGCCTTCAATCGCGGATTTGAAGTTGACAGCGGAGATCAAGATTTTGAAAAAATGCTTAATGACGATGGTGTTTATAGCCAAGAAGAAGTCGAGTTTGTTATAGAAACTATGGGTTACGAAAGCATTTACGAAGAGCAGTACAATAACAAATTTCTGGGTCATCGGGTTGATGTATGGGTGGATGACGCGGGTCAAATTCAATGCGAGATTAGAAGGTTAATTGAGGCAAGAGATGTCTACTACGCTTGATTACGCAACCTATAATTACGGATCCCTTCAATTCGAAGTTCCAAGAACCAGCCGGGAAATTGTATTTAACCGAGGCGATAAAGTTCGTTCTGTTGAAATCCTGATTTACCTGGAAGACGAACTTTATGGGATAAAAATCGCCCCAGAGAAATTCAAAGGAACCGCTGAAGAAGCCTGCAAAAAATCGTTTATCTCTGCCAGCCCACTCTTTGTGGATGAGGACATGCCACCGACCCAAGTTGGAATCGCTTGGCGCTGTAAAAAACGTTTGTTGGATGGAGCCCAAGCGCCATTAGTTCTTGATTCAGCCTTCGTAGAAGACAATGGCAACATCATCCAGCTCGCATTGGTCTGCCATCACGAAAAATACGCGGAGGTTAAGCCGATTTTTGACCACGCGATAGAGACATTGCGATTGGTTTAGAATCTAGTTCTCGCAAGGTCTCCTGACCTGCGAGGGTTTTGACCGAAGGTCTCCATTAAATATTGTGCAAAGGCAGATCGCCACGCTTCGCTCGCGATGACGGGGTTTAGGGCAAAGCGCTTCAGAAAAGAATCCTGCTATGACGAAAGTGTTACGCGTTCGTTCCAAACACATCATCCCAGAACCAAGTGGAGACGCCGAAGCGCTGGTTGTGGGTTTTGAAGTGATGCGCCATGTGGTGGCGGCGGAGTTTCATAAAATAGTCGCCCTTGAAGCTGAAATGGTGCAGAGCGTAGTGGGTCATATCGTAGATCACATAGCCAAGCAGGAAACCCGCGAAAATCCCATCAACGTAATTCGGCAGTTTAAGCAATTTGCCCACCAAGCCCAGAAATATCCCATAGAAAATTGCCGCAAGCGGAAGGCTGACCACCGGCGGCATCACCAGCCGGGTCTTTTCCCGCGGCTGAGCGTGGTGCACACCGTGCATCAAAAAGAGCATGCGCTTCATTCGTTCGGAAGGATTTTTGGGCGAAAAGTGAAAGACAAAACGGTGCAGCAGATATTCCACCAACGGCCAGATTAAAAGCCCGATCGCGAAGGAGATCAACACATGCCACCAACCTATTCCCTGGTTCGCCCGGGCAGAGCGCCATAGAAAGAATCCAATGATCGGCAGGAAAACCACCAGCACGACCACCGGGCTGATATGGGTGAACCATTCGAGGAGGTCAGATTTGAAGAGCCTGAGGGGTGCGTCGTCTTTTGTGGCGGTTTGTTTGGTCATATTTTGCGTTCTCCGGAAACGAAGTAAATGGAAACTGCAAGGATTCTACCCGCGAAGCATCAAATTGGGGGAATCAAAGAATACGGTCAGGCACTACTCAGGCGTTTGGGCGCATTCGTATGCTTCACCACGCAGCGTTTCGACGGCGTGGTCCATGACCGGCAGGAACACCTCCAGGCATTCTCTCACAGCCTTAGGGCTGCCAGGCAGGTTGATGATCAAGGTTTTGCCACGAATGCCGGCGATGGCGCGCGAAAGCATTGCCCGATCGGTCACCTGCAGGCTTCGCAGCCGCATGGCATCTGTGATCCCAGGCACCAGTCGATCGCAAACCTCAAGCGTGGCTTCGGGGGTCACATCCCTTGGCGCAAATCCCGTTCCACCACATGTAAAGACGATGTCGACCTTTAATCTATCCGCATAGTCGATTAATTTTTCAATAATAAGCTCTTTTTCATCCGGCACAACATCCAACGCCACGACCTCCGCCAGACCCTGCAGTATCGCGGAGATCGCAGGTCCGCTTAAGTCCTCGCGTTCACCGCTTGCGCCTTTATCGCTCAAGATCAGCACAGCAACACGGATTGTTTCTGTCATTTTCTTCTCTCTCACCATTTCTCAAATATCAATCGATTCGCCGGGTCGGTCCAGCTTGTAACCACCCATGGCTTCCAGTCGCCGCGGCAGTTCTTCACCTTGCAGAACCTGCATAAACCGTTGGAATTGCGGATGCACCTGGCTCTCCTCAGCAATCAAAAAATCATATTCTTCCTCGCAGATGGGAATAAAATCCAGATCATAGATCCTTGCCGCTGCCAGGATGCCCATGCCTGCGTCAGCTGTACCTGCCGCCACCGCCGCGGCCACAGCTGTGTGGGTAATTTCCTCTCTTTCATATCCCTTGATGCCAGCCGTATCCAAACCAGCTTGCTTCAGGAGATAATCCAGCAGGATGCGCGTGCCGCTGCCTTTCTGGCGGTTGACGTAACCCAGCCTGGGCAGATCCTCAATCCCCCGAATACCAAACGGATTGCCTTTGGCTACCATCAGCCCCTGGCTGCGCTGCACGCAGCGCACTAACTTTACCTTTCCTTCAGGAATGTACTTTCGGATGTATGCCCGGTTGTACTCACCGCTGGCTTCATCCAGCAAGTGCACGCCCCCCAGGTGGGCCTCGCCGCGTTTGACCGCCATGATCCCGCCCATGCTGCCCACATGCGAAGAAGCCACAAAGCTGTCAGGCCAGGTTCGGCGCATGATGTCGATGACTTCATCAATCAGAGGGTCGTGGCTGCCGGTAATCACCAGCGTCTGCTCAATTTCACTCATCGGGCGCAGCAGCTCCACCATCGCCTTCTCACCAGCCTCATAGCCTTCCACGTTTTGGGGCACATGGATGATCCCATCGGCTTTCACAAAGGAACTGACCACACCGGCTCCCCGGTTAAGCGGCACCGCCACTATCCTGCCCCCCACTTTTCCGAGCCGGGCTCGAATAAACTCAAGATATTTCAGGGATGAGACCAGCCGCCGCGAGACAGTTGCCTCCACAAACTTGTGTGGTTCAATCTGCCGCCTGCTCATCATTCCAAGCACGGGTTTGATCAACTGCTCCAACACCAGGATACCTGAAACCGGATAGCCCGGCAGACCTATCAGGGGGATAACCTGCTCATCCCTTCTGGTCATGCCAAGGATGGTGGGTTTTCCCGGTTTGATCGCCACGCCATGCAGCACCACCGAACCAACGGTTTGGATCGCTCCGACCGAAAAGTCCTTTTGCCCTGCTGATGATCCTGCATTAAGCAACACCAGGTCGCACTCTGCGATTGCGGCTTTCAGCCGGCTGATGATCGCTTCAGGCGTGTCGCTGGCTACCGGGTAGACCTTTGCCTCGCAGCCCCAATCCTGCATCATGCCTGAGAAAATGGTCGAATTAAACTCGATGATATCTCCGGGTTTGGGGTTGGAGTTGGGAGCTACAAGCTCATTGCCAGTGGGTATAATCCCCACGACGGGTCGGCGAATAACCGTAACTTCCAACACACCCGCTGCCAGGAGCGCACCGAGTGCTGAGGGGCTGAGCTCCGTGAAACTCGGGACGACCATATCACCAGCGGCAATATCTTCACCAATCTGGCGGACGTGCTGCCAGGGTGTGGCGGCACCAAAGAGCTGCACTCCCCCGTCGGTTTCAATCACATCTTCGACCATCACCACGCAGTCACAGTCATCCGGCAGTGGATCACCAGTGTTCACCCACTTAAAAGAGTTCTCCGGCAGCGTCACCGGTCGGGTTTCGCTGGCGCCGTATGTCAGGTTGGCTTCCAACGCGATGCCATCCATGGCGCAGGCGTTATAGTGTGGGGCGCAGATGCGGGCATAGACCGCTTCCGCCGTGATGCACCCATTAGCCTCGCTCGTTGGAATGCGTTCCACTCGCGGTTTCAAGCCCGCCTGATCCAGAGCTTTCAGAAAAATCTCGCGGGCTTCTTCGAGGGGATAGTTGGATAAGTAAGTAAATGCCATGAGACCTCACAATCGTGTTACCCGGACCAGGGCGCCTTTCGGCAAGCCTTCCTGGTCCCGGGAAATGATGAAATAAGCGTTGGCACGCGAAACCGTGCTGATCAATCCAGACTTGCTCGGGACGGGTTCTGCTTCGTTTCCTACCAGGCGCACCAGGACGAACTCTTCCCTGCCATGATTGGATGACACCGCCCGGGTCAGCCTCGCTTCCGTCTGCTCGGTTTCCACCTTGCCTCCCTGCAGACCTAGCAGGAGGGGTTTCACCAGGTAATCAAAAATGAAAAAGGCAGCTACAGGATTTCCCGGTAAGCCAAACACAGCCTTGTCTTCGATTTGACCAATAATGGTGGGTTTGCCGGGTTTCACAGCCAGACCGTGGACCAAAATTTCGCCCAGTTCCGCCACAATCCGGGGCATGTTGTCTTTTTCTCCCACAGACGTACCGCCCGACACCAGCAGTATATCCACCTTCGGGATCAAGCCTTTACAGGCATCCTTAAGGGCATCGAAATTATCTTCCACAATGCCTTTGCTGATCGGAATTCCGTTCTGCTGCTCAACAGCCGCCCTCAACATGTCAGAATTGACATCCCGGATCTGCCCAGGTTTCAGGCTTTCGCCTGGCGCGACGAGTTCGTCACCGGTGGAGATGATACCCATGACAGGTTGGGAAAAAACTGGTACTTCGGACTTTCCAAGTGCAGCCAAAGTACCAATATCCGCCACTCCGATTTTCTTGCCAGATTTGAGGATAGCCTCACCCTGCCTGAGATCTTCACCGCGTAAAATCAGGTTCGCCCCTGGCGCCACAGGCTTATAGAAAGCAAACTGATCGCCCCCCAAATCTTCCGTATACTCCAGCATGACCATCGCATCCGCCTTCGGGGGCACTGCACCGCCGGTTGGGACGTAAACGCAGGTGCCAGGTGTGAGCGGGATATCGTACGAGTGACCCATGAGGGACTCTCCGGTTTTTTGTAAGATTGCCGGGATTGAGTCCGAGCAGCCCCGTAAATCTGCGCTTCTTACAGCAAAACCATCCACGGTTGAGCGGTCAAAAGCAGGCACGTCTTCCTGAGCGATCACATCCTCCCCAAGGAACCTGCCAAGGGCCTTTTCCAGACCAACTTGTTCAATCCGACCTGTTTTGCCGCCAAACTTTTCCAGGACGAGACTTAAGGCGTCCGCAATCGGGATTACGCTAAGCATTTAGACCTCTTTCAGTTTTTTATTGTGGATGTATTGTAATCGGAATGAGGTGAATGCTCAATAAATAAGCTTGTAAGCGCTTGAATTTGCCCCGATGCTCAATGCCATGGAAAGCTATGTTTTCGCAGGGAAAAATGGAATTCATGTCCAAAAAAATCAGTTCGTAGGCCGGATTCCTCTTCACAGGCCTCTGAGCCTAGTGAATGGGGTTAAATCCAGCTCAGTTACTATACGCCCTAATGCCGGATTGAACAACGCAATCCGGCCTACAAAAAAAAAGTTTTCTTAGCGATCATTTGCGATCAAAAATGATTTCACAGTTTTCAGAGTCGGTTCGCAAGCTTGTAAGAATTGCGCCATAAAAACTGCCTTGCAGAGCTTCCTGGATCATCTCTTTTTCAGCTGGTTTCAAGGAACAGGCGTCATCCTGGTTGAAAACGACGGCAGCCTCGCTAGTTGGAGGTATGCCCTTTAATCCCCCCGCAGGGTGCTTGAGCATCTTGAGAACATGCTCCAGTTGAATTGGCTCTCCAAGACGCAATCCAGTCAGATCAGTGAAGATATCCTCTCTGAACACCGTCTCAGCATTGAGGGGTTTGCAAATCGCGCTCAACCCTACAACAACAATCACCTGGTCCACCAATTCAGGAATTACAGGTTCCCATTCTTCCGGCGCTTTCAGGGGTAAATGGCGCGCGCCATCTGCTTCAATCAGGCAAGTGACTTTCTCCTGCCTGCAAACAGAAATCAACTCATCAGCCTGAAGGAGGGATAAACCCTGCCACTTCTGAGTGCTTTCAATCAGGGAGTTGGTGACAAGCGAGATTTCTGCCTGCCTGAAGTTCTTGCCAGGGTCCGTTGCAAAATCTGAAAAAAAGATATTTTCCGCAATTCCCTGCCCCTCCTCACGCATCAGCTTTGTTGTGGTGGTCAGGCAAACAGGTTTTTGCGCAGCATCTGCCAGCGCGAACATCAGGCTTGTCTTACCCCCAGCCCCAACAATTGCGACTACATCCCCTTCCTCTATGCGCAACGCTTCGATAATTTTCAATGCTATCCCGCCTTATCGAGAACCCGCAGGACTTTCACGACAGAAGCGCCGATTTCCAGTGATTTATCTGTAACCCTAAAGCAAAGCTTTCTTTCGCCGGATGGTTCAATATCTCCTACCTTGACCCCTGCTTTTACTTTCAGTCCATCGCGCAGCAATCCGTGCACAGCCCCCTTGATCTGGCTGAGCACTGGCTCGCCATCAATTTCCGCCACCTTCTCTCCAGCCTCAACCTGGTCGCCGATTTCAACCAAAGTCTTGAAGAGACCTCCCCGATGCGCGTAAATCACTCGTTTAAGGCTATAACCCATCACTTTTGCCGGTCGTCCAGTGTTCGGCTCAGGGCTGCCTTCGTAATAGATCCTGCCCAAATCAGGACCCCGGTTGGTCTCAATCGCGACCCAGCAATTCTCCCCGCCAATGAAACCCGGCCCCAAGCCAATCACCCGCCACTGCTCGCCAAATTCACTGGCAGTTTCGCGTTTGAGCATGCGCCCGTCCACGATCGAAAGCGGCTTAAGGCTCTCAAGGCATTTACAATCCGGATCTACCAAAACTGCCACATTCCCCTCTGCCAGGGCGGACAAAGCCTGTTCTACGCTGTTAGCTTTGCGACCCACAACCCCTTCCACCTCACAGTTTCCCTCATAAACTGCCTCGGCAAACGAGACTTTGCGCCGCACCACCAGGGGCTGCGGCAGTTCAGTCACCACCACACCATAGCCAGCTTGATGCAAACAGACAGCCACACCGCTTGCCAGATCTCCGCCGCCACGTATCACAACAATTTTCTTTTTCATGAGTAGATTTTACCCCCTCTATGCAATTCTTCCTTCAGACGAATACTTTATCATGATGATTCACTTGATTGCCATTTTACGGGACTATAAACAAACCTAAAATTCGACCTGTTAATAACCGGCGAAAATGTCA
>DIWN01000037.1:0-23357 GCA_002423495.1 Anaerolineaceae bacterium UBA6105
GAGTCACAACGAAGCCATCTTCTCCTTCAGGCAGGCTGTTAGCGTAATAGCAACCGCGATCCTCTCCCCAGGTGATCAAACTTTGCTCGATGCCTTTGCCCTGCCAGGCTGGGTCGACTTTGAAGAAGTTGAAATAAGTGTATTGGTTTGTGGCAATCTCGCGTTCCCAGGTGAACCTGGAGTAGGCTACCGTCTCACCGTCAACATCAGCGAATATCAGATCGTCATGGGGGTCCGTGTGACTCAAATTGGTGTATTCCGCCCTCAAGCCCTGGATAGTGGTTTCACCTGAATATTGCTCGACGGCATGCAGGTTGGATAATATTGCCAAAATCTTTGGATAATCAGATTCCCCTTCAAAATGGCGGAAGATTAGCCCTTCGATTTTTGGGGCGTTTTCCAGTGGATAAATTTCAGGTGTAGTCATTTTTCGTCTCTTTCATTTTTTCGATAATAAAATCTGGCTCAGTTTACGGTTAACAAAAAAACCACGGGGTTGGATTGCCCGTGGTTTGTTGATTTGAAAGTAGAAAAAATCAATAAACAGGCGCAATCCGGCCAATGCAAGAAAATCCGCTAGCAGAAGCACACATAGGATTGATGTTGTAATCTTTGTTGACCATGTTAATAATTGTATGTGAAACAGCGGAGGTGTCAAGATTTTGGGGGATAATTGCGCTTTCGAATGGATGCTCCTGGCTCCACCCGCGACACATACAGGTGGAACGGCGCAAGACCGTTCCCTACAACCTCACACTCATGCACACCGGTAGGGTCGACGCCCGTTTCATGATCTTTCGGAGGGAAGGGGCTTGACTCCTTCCGCGAATTATAAAGACGGAACGGCGCAAGACCGTTCCCTACGACTTCGGACTTATGCACACCGGTAGGATGGACACTTGTTCCATAATATAAACAAAATAGGATATTTCCTACTTGCTGCCATTAGGACGCTTCTATCTTGCCTTGACATTTGAAACAGGTAATTCAACAAATTCACTCGTAAGTGATATACTTTTCCTTCGTGGACATAAACACTTACTCAACCTGGCTGGAGATCGACCTAAAAGCCATTAAAAATAACGCAGCCCTGATCCGTGAAAAGACCGGGTCGGAGGTGATGGCTGTGATCAAAGCCAATGGCTACGGTCACGGCGCGCGCCCTGCCGCCCAGGCCGCTATTGCTGGTGGCGCCACCTGGATCGGTGTGGCCCGCATTGAAGAAGCGCTTGCCCTGCGCCGCGGCGGCATCTCATGCAAGCTGTTGGTGTTGGGTTTTACCCCCGCAGCCAAAGTACCTGAAGCCATCGAGCACAACATCACCGTGGCGCTGTTTGACCCCGAGCTGGCGCAGAATTACCTCGATTATGTCAACATCCACGGCGGCACGCTGCATGCCCACCTCAAGGTGGAAACCGGTATGGGCCGCCTGGGAATGAACCCTGCCCTTGTTGCGCCTTTCCTTGAAAGGCTTAAGGACACCACTCTTAATGTGGACGGCATCTTCACCCATCTGGCGCGTGCCGACGAGCCCGACTCGGACTCAACCCCCAGGCAACTTGCGATTTTTGACGCGCTTCTGGCTGATCTCGAAAGCAAGGGGCTCAAACCCGAAAAAGTACATGCGGCCAACTCGGCCGCCGTGCTGAACTTCCCCCAGTCTTACTACGATATCGTCCGTCCTGGAGATATTCTCTTTGGCATGTCCCCAACTGGCGACAACTTGCCCGAAGGCTTCAAACCCGCCCTCACCTGGAAGGCACGCATCACCTCTTTGCACAACTTCCCCGCCGGTCAGGGGATCAGCTATGGATCCACCTATGTGACCAGCAAGGAAGAACGCATTGGGGTCATGCCCACAGGTTATGGTGATGGTTTCCGCCGGGCCGAAAATCAGAAGGTGCTGGTTGGCGGCAAGCGCGTGGATATCGTTGGCAGGGTTTGCATGGATCAGTGCATGCTCCAGCTCGATAGCGTCCCCGATGCCAAAGTGGGCGATGAAATTGTGATTATTGGCTCACAGGGTAATGAAACCTTGAGCGTTGATGAGGTCGCAAAGCGTTGGGGTACCATCAATTACGAAGTTGTTTGCGGCCTGGCCGATCGCCTTCCCAGGATTTATAACGAATGACCCAGGACCTGATCCGGACAGAATTTCACTGCCACACTGAATATTCCCCAGACAGCCTGGTGGAATTGAGCGCATTGCTCAAAGCCTGTGATGAGCGCGGCATCGATAAGATCGCCATCACCGATCACGGCAGCATGCAGGGCGCTCTTAAGGCGCATAAAATAGCACCCGACCGCGTGATTGTGGCGGAGGAAATTGCCACCTTTGAGGGTGAGATACTCGGTTACTTCATGACCGAAGAGATCCCACAGGGTCTGCCGGCGCTTGAGGTTGTGCGGCGCTTACGTGAGCAGGGGGCTTTCATCAGCCTGGCTCATCCTTTTGACCCACACCGCAGCTGGTGGACTGAACGCACACTGAATGCGATCTTGCCTTATCTCGATGGGTTGGAAGTCTTTAATGCCCGCTGCCGGCGGGAGGAATACAACCAAGAGGCTTACGCGTTTGCACTCGAACATGGGAAAGCTTTGATGGCGGGCAGTGACGCGCACGCGTTGCAAGAGTTGGGGCGTGCCAGTATGACCATGCCCTGGTTTGATGACGCAGATGGCCTGCGTGCGGCAGCGCGCGAATCAAGCATCAGCGGTGAGCTCTCGGGCCTTTACGTGCACATGGTTTCTACCTTCGCGCGGGTGGCAAAGAAATTCAATTTTTAATATTGCGAATAGTTTGTGGATGATAGCAGGTTGATCATGGGGAGATGAGAGGAGTAGGTTTATCTTTTCTTTTCATCGATTATCAAAAACAATACCCGTAGGGCGAGCTTGGAAGCACTACGTGCATTATCACATAAGGACATAAGCGTGCTTCCAATCCGCCATCACGCGATCGGCTATTTGTTGGCGGATTGAGGGCACTTGACGCTCGTCTAATCTGACGTTTGCGGTGCCCTCAAGCTCGCCCTACGATTAACTGATCCTCGAGATTCGCCACCACAAACATCCGTTAAAACAAAGGGCACTCTTTTTCAAGAGTGCCCTTTTCACGTTTGGAATAATTCAGATCTGTCTACTTCAACAACGAAAAAATCAACCAGGCTGCCAGGATCAGGAAGACGATAGCCATGCCGATCTTGACCGCTCCGGCGTGCTTGCGCAGGAAATCGGTGAACTGCTTTGAGCTTGTGCCGTAAAATGCCAGGATGAACACGACGATCAGTGGCACGATGAACATCAGGTTATAAAGCACCAGGTAAAGCAGCGCTTGCGTACGCATCTCCGGTACAGAACTCATCGAGATAATTACCGGTAGGTAAATTTGCCCGGTACAGGCAAGTTCCAGCAATGAGATCAGCAAGCCGGTGACAAAGGCGCCAAGAACGTAACTGCTGGCTTTGCGCCCTTCCCGGACTGTCTGATTGATGCGTTTGCGCAGGGGCTCGGGGAGCTTTAAGGCCATATCGTTCAGGTCGCCCTTGCGCACCTTGACAAAGTCGCGGATGCTCAGGACTGCCAGCACCAGGCACAAGACTGCCGTGAAGATGTAAACGATCTTGCTGATGACAGAAGTAAAGCCTGAAACAAGATCCAGCACTTTATAAAATCCCAAACCCACCACCAAATACGCGATGAAAACGCCCAGGGTGAAACTGGCGCCCGTAATCAGGATTTCTTTGCCTTTTTTACCGCTCAGCGAGAGGTAAGAGACAAAGAAAATAATGGTGGCAAAGGCACAGGGGTTTAATCCATCCACCAAACCTGCCAGAACAACTGCCAGCCAACCCATTCTTTCAAAACGGTCAATCAGGGCATTGTTGCCTTCTTCAGGGTCGTAATCCTGCCAAAATGCGGGAGAACCCGTCTCGCTCAGTTCCTGCAAAACAGGGTCGATTAAATCGGGTGTGAATTCCGACTCGTCAATCCAGGCGTAATCGCCAATGAAGAGTGCAGGCGTATTGAGATTTTTCTCCACGCCAACACGAGTTGCCATCCACTCGGCCATTGCGGCTTCATCGTTAATATTGAATTCCTCAATAATTAATTGGGGATATTTGGATTGTAAATAAACCATATCTGTTTCAGCCCGGGCGCATTCTTTACAGCCGGTTTGGTAATAATAGGCCGCATAGATCGGCGCGGCAATTTGACAGGCTTCCGGATTTTCGGGACTGCAAACCAATGCTCCGTCGGGTGTGGGTTGAATTTGTGAGATCACCAGCGAAGCAGGATCGACACCTGGAATTTCAGGAAGTTTGATGCCATCGCCTGCTAACCCGGCTTCAATTAATTCCACAAGCTGGTCCCGTGTTTGCTCCTCACCGTTGAGCATCTCGTTTCCAATCAAGACAACGGGCAGATCACGGTCGCTGGCCCCGATGCCAAAAGTGCTTTCAGCTTTCATCAGCGCTTCGTAATTGACGCTTTCGCTTAGTTCAACCAGTCTGATGCCGATCAACCCGGGATATTCAGCTTCCAGCGGCTTTACGACAGTTTCTAAAATATCCATACAGTGGCTGCAGTTGGTTGAGTAGAAATAGTACGCTTCAACTTTTGCGGTCCCCAAGTCAGGCAAGGTGGGTCCTGTTCCACCGGGACCAATGCCCTGTGGGTTCATGTCTGAAGCAGATGCCAGGTTTGGCATGAGCAGTGAAAAGAAGGCGATCAGCGAGAGCCCGATGGAAGTCAGGAATGCTCTGGTTTCTCTATTTTGCATACGGATTAAATGACCTTTCAAGAACAAAACTTTCAAAGTCTTGTTTAGATTTCCGTCTGATTCTAACACGGGTTAAAAAATGGATAAGGAACTTGCTCTTTTACGCGATTTCCACCTTGGTGATTGGGAAACGGCTGGCGTTGAAACGGTCGATCAAGATCTGACGCTGTTCGCCTTCAATGCCGCCCAAAATCATGCGCAAACGGAAATCACCGCTCTTGGAGGTGGAACTGACCGTTCGCAGGATGTTACCCTCTACCTCTGAAACCAGACCCGCAAAATAGGCCAATCCGCCGGGGCGATTGGTGGCTTGTGGACCTTCCACCAGCAGTGAGGTCCAGCGCAAAGCGGTGCGCGAGATGCCCACCAGATCGAGCGCGTTTTCGAATTCATCGGAGGAGATTGAGCCACCGCCAATGGCAGCGTATAAGTCGTCCAGGTTCGCGCAGGCTAAAAGCCCAAGCAAGGCTTCAATGCGGTTTGAATCCAAAGCTCGTACGTCATCCAGGTCCAGGATGCCCCGCGCGGAGATGATGTTGTGGATCAGTTCGCGCCCACGGCGGCTGGCTTCCTTCAGATTGACTCTCGCCAAAACGTTCCGCAGCAAGCGTGCTGTGGACGCGTTACAGTGGTTCAGCCAGTCCGGTTCGGGCGTTTTGTGGGGTCCGCCACTGAGGACTTCCACGACATCGCCGGGATTCAGGGTGTCGTAAAGGTGGCGTTCTTCTCCGTTGACCAGGACTTTGTGAATCTTGTCGAGGTAGAACTCCTGGATTGCCGCGACGCCATCCAGTACGGTGCTGCCTTCCTGCAAGAAACGCGTACCGCCAAAGGGCGTCAGGATCTGCACCGGTCTGTAACTGCTGATGTCCTGATCATGATTGATGGCATAGATGACCCCCCAGGTGTTTTCACCTTCCATGCTCTCAGTCGCGATTGCGACCTCGACTGCGCCTGTTCCAGGCAGGTAGGCGGTCACCTGCAGCGCGCGGTAGCCGTTTTGCGGGGAGGCGATGTAATCATCAAAGCGATCCTGGTCCAGATTTCGGCTGAAATAGCGGTTCACGCGTGAGAGCAGCCTGTAGCAGGCGGTTTCATCATCGTTTCGGACCAGCATGCGGAAACTGACGATATCATTGACCGCCGAGAAGTCATCCAGGGAAGTACGATGGCTGCGCGCCATCCGCTGCAGTTTATCCCAGGCCTGCCAATATCCGTTGACCGTGAAACGGACTGAGCCCTCCACGCCCTCGGCATCCATCAGGTTGCCCAGTTCGTTGAGGTAGTAGCGGATGAAGTTGATGTTGAGGCGGGGGTCTGCGTCGATCTTGTTTTTTACTTTGTTAAAGGAAGCGGGTTCGGCGTAAGGAAAGGCCATATCTTCGATCCAGCGTCGCCAACGGTAGCAGTTTAGAATGCCGGCCAGTTTTCCATAAGCGCGGATGGCTTCCGTGGCTTTTTGCCACTGCTTACCCGGGGATTGGTAGTGCAGGGTCATCATGTTGTGACTTTTGTCGGCCAGTTTTACCACGAAGACTGCCGGATCACGGAACATAGCGATTTTGCGCAGGGTTTCAATTTCGCGCGTGGAACCATCCCGCGGGTTGCTCATTTTTGTCAGGCCGTCAATGATGTGTGCAACTTCTTCACCCAGCGAACCCGGGAAAAGGGCTTTGATTTCGTCTAAAGTCTCGCCCTGGTCTTCAATGGTATCGTGAAGCAGGGCGGCGATTGTCCAGGATTCTTTTTCCACCAGTTTGTCAACAAAAGCTGCAACCCAGGCGCAATGCGTCTCGAAATAAGGCTCGCCGGAAAGGCGAACTTGCCCGGCATGCACCTGTTGCCCCCATGTGTAGGCACGTTGTATGGCTTCCGTTCGGGGCACAAAGATGCCGACCGAAAACTCATCCGAAATTGACGGACGAATCTCAGAAATATTCTGAATGTCAACCACAGTATCCTTCCTCTCCAAGGGCAGGACTTTTCGCTAATTTATTAAATATAGCATATAAATGGAGTGTTTGGAAAATTTCACAACTTTTCTGTTAATTGCCACGGGATCATTCTCGTTGCAAGCTTTTACAGCTCGCATTTTGCGCTCAGGTTTGCTCGCAAGCAGAGTCTAATTACGCCAAAAAATGGTGAGATAGATTAAAAGTCCAATTCCCACAAATGCCGTAACCCAAAAAATGTTCTTGCGGGTTTTATGCCTGAAGAGCATCATCCCGGCCAGACCACCAATACCGCCACCAAGCAGTGTCAATCCCAGCAGGGACTTTTCCGGGATGCGCCAGCCACCCCGCCTGGCTTGGAACTTATCGTAACCAAAAAGCAAGAAATTAATAAAATTTAATGGAATCGCAAGCAGTAGTACAGTTTCGTTCACGGATAACCTCATCTAACAGCTATAATCAAAGCATTATAGTGCTAATTGAGATGGAAGATCCGAACAAACAACGCCTGATACCACTTGAACCTGTCCAGAAAGAGATATTGGTCGTGAATTCACGCTTCATTGCCGATTTGGAAATGGTTGGCAGCGTTGAGGAGGCGCGTGCCCACCTGGCAAGGGTACGCGAACGCCATCCTGCGGCTTCGCACAACGTCCCGGCCTTTGTTATTGGGCATGGCAACAGCATTATCACCCATTGCAGCGATGACGGTGAACCTTCCGGCACCGCAGGCAGGCCGGCGCTGGCGGTTTTGCAGGGCAGCGGGCTCGGCAACGTCTCGGTGGTGGTGACGCGCTATTTTGGGGGTACCAAATTGGGCACCGGGGGGCTGGTGAGAGCTTATGGTGATGCTGTGCGGGAAGTGCTGAAGGAGGTAAAACTTGCCACGCTCCTCCCTACGACAACCCTTATGTTTGTGACGCCTTATCGCTTGTACGATCAGGCAGTCAGGCTGATGGAAGCGCATCAGGGGCAAATACTGGAAACGGAGTTTCTTGAAGATGTCACGATAACCGTGTGCTTCAAGGATGAAGAGGTGGAAGCGTTTACTAGCCAGCTAAGCAACCTCAGCGCGGGTCAGGTGCAGCCGGTGGTGATTGAGCAGAATCCGGCGACGGTCTTTCCATTGATTTAGGTTTGGCGAGAAAGCGTTGTGTGGATGGATCTGTTCAATTTGGCTCCAGAATTTAATGGAGACCTGGCGGTCAAAGACCTCGCACGGTCAGGAGACCGGCGAGATCAACGCGGGGTGAGTAAGTACTGCTCGCTTCGCTCCCAGTATTATGACCTCCGCTGTACTAAATAAACTCTCCTGGGTAGGGGCACGGCCCGCCGTGCCCGCATTTAGATCTGGAGACCTGACGGTCAGCTGCCGTGCTCGGTCCCACAGGGAGGATATGCACTAAGGAATCTGGCGGGCACCGAAGATCTCAATGGTGGGTGATGATTTGATATTGATGGTGAGAGTAATGGATGCGGGGTGACGTTTGGGGATATGAAAATAAGGAGCGCAAGCTGTGTAGGGTGGGTTGGCGTTCAGGAGTATGGGAATTGAGATGGCGTTTAAAAGCCAACCCACCGGTTGAATGTGAGGCGTTTGTGTTGGTGGGTAGGCTTTCTCAAGGTGATGCTTGGTATAGGTTCTATGACGCCAACCCACCCTACGACTCGCACGGCCTGTGCCCGCAACGAAGTGGAGGGTATCAGGACATCGGCGAGAACAGAAACTCTCAGTACAAATGCTGCTGGGCGGTGTAAAGCTTGTGGTAGAGGCCTTTTTCTGCCAGCAATTCCTCGTGTTTTCCTGCTTCCACAATTTTGCTGCCTTCCAAAGCCACAATCCGATCCGCATTCCGCACGGTTGAGAGCCTGTGGGCGATGATGATCGTGGTGCGCCCTTTGATCAGTCGTTCGAGTGCTTGTTGGATCAGCATCTCGGTTTCTGTATCCACAGAGGATGTGGCTTCGTCCAGGATCAGGATTGGGCTGTCCTTTAATACCGCCCGGGCAATAGAGAGCCGCTGTTTTTGCCCACCCGAGAGTTTGACACCCCGTTCCCCAATTAAGGTGTCATAGCCGTTAGGCATGTGGTCAATAAACTCAGAAGCGTTCGCTATCTCTGCCGCGCGAATCACTTCTTCTTCCGTGGCGTCGGGTTTGCCGAAGAGAATATTCTCACGCACGGTGCCATGGAAGAGGAAAACATCCTGCAATACCATGCTGACCGATTGATGCAGCAGGTCAAGGTCAATTTCCCGTACGTCCACCCCGTCAATTTGAATTTTGCCCTCAATCGTGTCATAAAAACGCGGAACGAGGCTCACCAGGGTGGTTTTGCCCACGCCAGTCGGACCCACCAGGGCGACCGTTGTACCAGCCGGGATGTTGAGGTTTATATCTGTGAGCACGTCTTCTCCTTGGTTGTAATAAAAACGGACGTTTTCAAAGCGGATGTTTCCTTTGATGGGCTCCCGGAAAGTGTGCGGCTCAGCAGGGCTGGCAATCTCTGGCGAGACGGTCAGGATTTCTGCGATGCGTTCAAAGCCAGCCAGGGATTCCTGGACTGCTTCCATTGAGTTGCCCAGGCTGCGGACTGGCGTGTAGAAACTATCGAGATAGAGGAAAAAGGCGACCAGGTTGGCAATTGAAAGTGTGCCGGCGATTGCCATTCGGGCGCCGAAAAAGATCACAAGCAACTGACCGATGCCAGCAGCAAAGTCAAAAATCGGGTTGAAAATCGCCATCAACTTCAAGGCACGCAGGTTTTTGTGCAGGACGAGTTGGATCTTATCATCCACTTTATCGAGCACGTCTTCTTCACGGGCGAAGGCCTTTACTTCCCGGATTCCGGAAAGGCTGTCGTTAAGCACCGCATTCAACTCGCCAATTGATTGCTGACGATTTCTGAAAGCAGGGCGAACCAACTTGCTGTAGCCAATCAAGGCAAGAATGATGAGGGGGATAGGGATGAGGGTCAGTAGGGTTAGATTTACATTCATGGACAGCAAGATGGCGCTTACCCCAATCAGGGTGATGCCATTAACAATCACGTCTGGCAGCGCGTGGGCAATCATGCGTTCAAACAGGTCGGTGTCATTGATGATCCTTGACATGAGCTGACCGGTTTGCTTGTCCTCATAAAAGCGCAAAGAGAGTCTCTGCATGTGCTGATAGACCATGCGGCGGGCATCCGAAACCACCCCCCAGCCAGCTTTGTGGGCGGCATAGGAGCGGATGAACTGCATCACTGCGCGCGCGACGAAGACGATCAGCGCGATCACCGAAATGCGGGTGATGTAGTCGATCGTTCCCTGGTTCAGTGGCTGCGTCGTGAGGCGGTCAATCAGCTGGCGGATGATCCAGGGGATCAGAAGCTGTGCCCCAACCAGACCCAGCATCGTCATGGTGGTCAGGAAAATCATTTTCGAGTATCTTTTGGCAAGGCTGCCGAGCAATGCAAATGGTTTCACTATTTTTCTCAATCCTTATGTGAGATGATCACTGTGGCATTTTTTCCCCATCGTGGGATCGGAATGCCCCAGGCTTTTTGAAATTCTTTGTCTTCCATCCAAAACAATCCTGTCCCCTGGTTTACCCATGAATTGATGAAACCCCAGGGAGTGTGGATTTCGCCGCTGAAATGCTCAGGGTCATAAGCGGCAAACACCATGCTGTGACCGCTGGCACCCTTGAGCTTATTGTAGTTTTTTGGCTGGTTCATGTAGTAAATTGACGGCGAATGACCGAACCACCAGTAAATGGTCACCAGGCTGGCGATGTTTTCTGCTTCCGCAGTTGCCCGCAAAAGCTCTGGGCTCAGGTGGAAAACCTTTGCTTTGAGCGGCAAGTTATGTTTTTTTGCCAGGTAACGCAGCAGGCGCGCTTGCAATGGGGGGGTGATGCCGGATTTTGGCGCCAGGCGGAAGAATCTGCCGCGCCACCAGATACGGTTTACCTCTTTGATAATTTCCTGGGGGTCCAGCCTGACATTGGTCAGCAGCTCAATCGCGGCGACGATGGAATGGATCGCGCAATCATTCCCTGTTTGCTGGGATTGAAATTTGGCAAGGTTCTTTTCCGGAAGCGCGAGCAAGCTGGTTTTCTTCATCTGGTTTATTTTACCTTCTCATAGGCTTTTTTTCGAATTTGAGACAGAGTCTGACCATTATTGACATTCCCTTAGTTGAATGCTAATATATTGTTACAAATAAAAACTGAGGTTACCCGACGCCCGGAAGCTAAGGTGTAATGGCGGAAGCTGGTGAAAGTCCAGCACTGTACCGCAACTGTAAGTCGAACAGACAAGTCAGGAAGCCCCCCTCAGGAAAGCCCAAAATAACCTTCTCGGATTAAGAAGGTGGGTGAGAAACGCTCATATTCTCAACCCTTTCTAATCCAGAAGGGGTTGATTTTTTTGAAATCGAGGAGAATATGAAAAAAATCTTTACCCTTCTGGCTGTAGTGATCTTATTGGCTTTGCCTGCCTGCCAGGCAAGCGACCAGGTCGTCGAGACCACAGCCCCAGTCGGAGAAACGTATCCACTGGACGTCCCAACTGAAAAAGCCTATCCTGTTGAAGAAGAAAACCAGACGAGTGTTGGTGAGGCGCAAATTACGATCGATTACGCCAGCAACTTCACGCTCGAGTATAAAGACGGCTATAAACTGCTGACGGTGCTCACCCCCTGGGCTGGGGCAACCGAGTCTATTCAATACGCGCTCGTGCCGAAGGGTCAGCCAGACCCAGGCGGGATCGGGGATGCTATGATCGTGCACACTCCCGTCGAGAGTTTTGTGTCTCTTTCCACCACTTATCTGCCTTTCCTTGAGCAAATAGACGCGCTCGGGAGCCTGGTGGCGGTTGATTCCGGCGCGTATATCTACAATTCCGCTGTGCAGAGCAGGCTCCAGGCCGGGGCTGTTTCCGAAGTTGGCAGTGGTGCGGTTATCAATGTTGAACGCCTGATCGACCTCAATCCCAATCTGATCATGACGTCTGCCAGTGGTTTTGCCGATTATGACTCGCATCCGCAACTGCTCGAAGCCGGCTTAAACGTGGTCATTAATTCCGATTACCTGGAGCAGGACCCGTTGGGGCGGGCTGAGTGGGGTAAGTTCATCGCCGCATTTTTTGAAAAGGAAGTGGAGGCTGACCGACTCTTCGACGAGATGGTTACCCGCTACCAGCAGGCAAAAGCCCTCACGGATGGCATAAGCGAACGCGTGACTGTGTTCACCAATAGCGCCTACGAAGGCACCTGGTATATGCCGGGCGGAGAGAGCTACATCGCCATCCTGCTCGCTGATGCCGGTGCGGATTACGTCTTTGGGGACCTTGAAGGCAGTGGCGCTCAGCCGCTTGATTTTGAAGTCGTGCTGGAGGGGGTTAAGGACACGGATTATTGGATCAATGCAGGCGCAATCGCTGACTTGGCATCCCTGGCGGCAATGGATGCACGCTATATGGACTTCGAAGCCTATCAGGAAGGCAATGTTTACACCTACAGCAAGCGCGTGAACGCGTTGGGTGCCGTTGATTATTTCGAGAGCGGTGCTGCCATTCCTGATGTGATCCTGATGGATTTAATCAAAGCTTTCTATCCCGATTTGCTGCCTGAGCATGAATTTTTCTTCTACCAGGCACTCCAATAGCTTCGATTTACTCTGCTAAATGAAAGCCGCGCGATGAAAAAAACGCCTAAGAGCACAATGAGTCCACAAACCAAGCGCCTGTGGCTTTTTGGGCTGTTCCTGCTCATTATCCTGGCGTTATTTTTGCTCAATCTCGCCTTCGGCTCGGTCAGCATTCCACTTAGGGATATTTGGGGCTCGCTCATCGGTCGGGAAGGTATCAAGGAAAGCTGGGTTTACATTATCCAAAATTCCCGCTTGCCGCGCGTTCTGACGGCTGCCTTGGCTGGGATTGCCCTGTCTGCTTCGGGGCTGCAGATGCAGACCATGTTCCGCAATCCCCTGGCGGATCCCTTCATTTTGGGCATCAATTCCGGAGCCAGTTTGGGCGTAGCGATAGCCATTCTTGGGGCGGGCTTTGTGGGCGGGCTGTTCCTGCCAGCCCTCACCCTGCGCGGAGAATTTTCGCTCGTGCTGGCGGCATCCGCTGGGGCGGGATTGGTGTTGGCTTTGATCCTTTTGGTTGGGCGTTGGGTGCAAAACCCAACGACCTTGCTGATTTTGGGCCTGATGTTTGGGCATGCCACCAGCGCGATTGTCAGCATCCTGGTCTACTTCAGCGCTCCGGAACGCATCCAGGCTTATTCCATCTGGTCTTTTGGCTCCTTCAGCGGGGTCAATTGGACGCAGTTGAACGTGATGGCTCTTGTGGTTCTGGCAGGGGTCGGGCTGATGGCGTTATTGCCCAAGGGCTTGAACGCGCTGCTGCTGGGGGAGGATTACGCCCGCACGATGGGGCTCAACGTCGGCTTGCTGCGCTTTATTGTGCTGCTCAGCGCGTCGGTACTTTCGGGTGCTGTGACAGCTTTTTGCGGACCGATTGGTTTCATCGGGGTGGCAGTTCCGCACATTGCCCGCAACCTGTTCAAAACATCCAACCATAAAATCCTGATTCCGGCGATCATTCTGATTGGCGCAGCCGTGTCGATGGCGGCAAGTCTGATTGCCCAACTGCCCGGCAGTCAGCTTGTGCTGCCGATCAATGTTGTGACCTCCCTGTTTGGCGCGCCATTCGTGGTGTGGGTGGTACTCAAGCGAAAGCGAGGTGCCACATCCTTCAGCGTCTGACAGCCCCCGTGCTGCAAAGCAGCGCACTCAGAATCGGCTACAAAAATGGCGGTAAAACGCCAAAAGTGATCGCCGACCAACTCAATCTGCAGCTCAACGCCGGTGAATTCGTGTGTTTGGTGGGTCCGAACGGGGTGGGCAAATCGACATTGCTGCGCAGCCTGACGGGTCTGCAGCCCAGACTGGCTGGTGAGATCCAGCTCTCAGGACGAAAACTGGAAAGCTACCATCCGCGTGACCTGGCCAACCAGGTGAGCGTGGTGCTTACCAGCCCGATTTCGGTTGGAGCCATGTGCGTGGATGAGTTGGCTGCGATGGGACGCTTCCCGTTCACGGGATTGTTCGACCGGATGACTGAGCATGATTGGGAAGTTGTGCACGAAACCCTGCGCGTGGTGGGGGTGGACAAACTCAGCCACAGGTACGTGCACACGCTCAGCGATGGCGAACGCCAGAAGGTGATGATCGCGCGTGCGCTGGCGCAGGAACCGCGCTTGCTGGTTCTGGACGAGCCAACAGCCTATCTGGACCTGCCCGGCAGGGTGGTGGTGATGAGCTTGCTGCACGATCTGGCCTGCGGGCATGACAAAGCCGTGCTAACCTCCACGCATGACCTTGAGCTTGCCTTGCGGCATGCTGACCGTATCTGGTTGATGGACGATAAGGGTCAAATTATGTCAGGCGCGCCGGAAGATCTGGTGTTGAATGGCAGTTTTGCCCAGGCTTTCAACCGGGCAGGAGTTCTATTTGACCCGCTTTCAGGCACCTTCGACACACAAAATTCCGGTTCGAAATCAGTCTTTCTGGAGGGACAGGGTTCTGAGGTCATCTGGACCAGGCGAGCGCTCCACAGGGCAGGCTTTACGGTAAATGAGGAGTGGATCCCAGGCAGCCCGAGAGTGTGCGTGATGCCGCGAGAAGGCGCTACAACCTGGCAGCTCGAACACTCTGGCCAGACATCTGCCTTTGCCAGTATCTACGATCTTTTGCAGAGTCTTCCAAAGTAAAAAAACACCCCATCCGAGGATGGGGTGATGTAAGTCACATTTTTTTCAAGAAACATCAAACAAGCCTGAAAATCGGTTCCAACAATAAAACCACGGTCACGACGACGATCAATGCTGTTATTGTTATCGCGAGGATGTTTGTCAGCTTTGAATTGCGATACTGACCCATTATCGCTTTATCATTGGCAAGTTGGAGAACCAGGGCCAGGATGATTGGGAGCAAAATCGCATTTAGCGTCTGAGAGAGGATCATCATCTGGAACAGCGGCATGCCCGGGATCAGCACAATCAGAACACTCAGGATGATAATTCCGATAAAAGCGCCGTAAAAAACAGGCGCATCGCGAAAGGTGCGGTTGAGCCCGCGTTCAAAACCAAAGGCCTCACAAACAGCGTAAGTGGTGGAAAGCGGCAGTACTGAAACTGCCAGCAGCGACGCTCCCAGCAAGCCTGATGCGAACAGAATCGTGGAAGCTTCACCCGCTAATGGCGCAAGTGCCATTGCCGCGTCTTTGGCATCTTCCACCCGGATGCCCACCTTAAAGAGGGTAGCGGCAGCGACGATGATAATACAGGCTGAGATCACATTGCCCCAAGTGGAACCGAAAGTGACATCAATTTTTGTATTCCGGTAGGTCTCCATCGAAACCCCTTTGTCTGCCACAGAAGCCTGCAGATAGAAAATTGCCCAGGGGGTGATGGTTGTCCCAATTACAGCGAGGATGGCAATGATGTAGTCGCTGGTAAGTTGGATCTGAGGTCGCACAGTATCGTGAAGAATTATTCCCCAATCCGGTTTGATGATAAACACGGTGGCAATGTAACTCAGTGCTGCCAGGCTCAGACCGATCAGGATTTTTTCAACAACTTTATAGTTACCGCGCAGGACCAACAAGCCCATGAACACTGCCAAAATAGGCACGGTTATAGCCTTACTTATCCCAAATAGCTCACCAGCCGCCGCAATGCCGGCGAACTCCGCCACGGTCGTACCCAGGTTGGCAATCAGCAGACAAAACATGGCAAAGGTTGTCATCTTCACGCCAAACCTCTCGCGTATCAGATCAGCAGTGCCCTTGCCTGTTACAGCGCCCATTCTGGCAGCCATCTCCAGGATCACTACCTCACCGACGGTGATGAACAGGATCAGCCACAGAAAGTTATATCCGTAAGTTGAGCCAACCATCGAATAGGTGGCAATCCCAGGCGCATCATTGTCCGCAGAAGCGGTGATCAGGCCTGGTCCCAGCACACTCAAAAGCAAGAGGAAATTCTTCAGCCATAAAGGCAGTTTCATCTTTTTCATGACTTACCTCACGGCGAAACGTGGTAACTTCTTTTTCCAGGCAGTGGGAAGGATTGTGTCGATCGCATCATCGACCGTGACAATTCCCAGCATGACCTTGGTATCCGGGTCGATAACCGGAACCGCCATAAGGTTATACTTTGCTACCAGGTACCCAGCTTCTTCCTGAGGTGTGAGGGGGTTTACCACGACTGGATCATCATCAAACCAACGAGAAAGTTCCTGGTCGAGTGGGGCTGTTACCAGTTCGCGCAGGCTGATAACACCTTGAAGCCTTTCACTCTCATCGAGTAAATAGACGTAGAACATAAACTCGTCATCTTTTGCATCTTCATTGGTGCGTAAGTGGTGCAGTGCCTGTTCCACGGTGTAATCTGCCGGGATCGAAGCGAATTCGGTGGTCATGATGCCGCCCGAGGAGTCTTCGGGGTAGCGCAGGAGGATACGCAAGTCTTCCTCGTCTTCATCCTGCATCAGATTCAGCAATTGCTCGCTGATCTTATCGTCCATGTCTGCCAGGAGGTCCGCCGCTTCATCAGGATCCATTACCTCCAGGATGTCTGCAGCGCGTTCCGGCTGCAAGGCGGCGATGACCGCTTGCTGCATTTCAGAAGAAGATTCCTCGAGCGTGTCTGCCAATTGCTCGTCTGTGAATCCCTGAAGCAGGGCTTTGCTGGTGTGATAATCCAGATCATCGAGAATTTGGGCGATATCTGCCGGCTCCATCTGCACCAGGCGGTCTTGCGAAACCTTGAGGCGCAGCGGGTCATCGTGCTCGATCGAAGCGACGTCTTCCCAGGGGATCACGTGAGTTTTCCAACGTTTTTTGAGGAGTTTGGCAAGCGTTTTGGCAAGGTTCTCAAGCCCCAGGCGGCGCAGCAAACCCGTTCCGCCCACATCCACACCGGTTAGATGGAAACGGTTGTTTTTGCGCGCAATTTGCAGGTCGTTTACGCGCACCAGGCGTTTGCCTTCGGTGTCTACGATTTGCTGATCAAGCGCGCGCTGCTTGAGGTAAAGCTCATGCCCGGCTGGTTGGAAAAGATCCAATTTAGTAATGTCCACATTCAGGGTGATGCTCGGCCAAAGCGTGGCAATGTCTTTCGCGTCGACCAATTTGCGCTCAGGGGAGCCAGCTTTGATGGCCAGAGCTGTGATGGGGGGCATGGTTTGGTCGGTATAATCCACCAAAATATCGTCCAGCTTGCCGACGACATGCCCAAAAGCATCCCAAACTTTTTGATCAAGAAGTTTGCTTAAATAAATCACCTCTCACCTCACAGTCAGTATGTAATTTTTGGTGAAAGCAAAGATTTCAAGGGACAGGCTCGCTCACCGGTACCCTTGCCCGCGGATGATTTACGCGGCGAAGTACCTCTGAGCGGGGAGTCCCTTGATACTTGCAGGATCAGGTTGATCGTCTGCAGATGCGCTTTCGCTTTCAAGTATCACGATAGTTTCCATTTCACGCTCTCAAATTAATGCTTATATTATAAACCCTAAAATGGCTGGATGGGTGGAAGTTTTGATTAAATATTGAAAATTGGGCTCAAGAGTTCGTTTTGTATTTAGCATTATGACTACCGACGCAGGGAATGGTTTTAGTCCATATGTGTTGTTAGAACTTCCAGAGTGGTAACTAAGGATTTCGATTTTCAGGGAAAGAGGCGACGCAATGTAAAGCCTCCCCTTGCGGGATGCGTCGCCTTTACATGTTCCACTCAAAGCCCCGTTACATTTTTTGTATGTTGGTAGGGGCACGGCAGACCGTGCCCGCTCTCCTTGCCAACAACACAGCGGGTAGCTGTGTAGGGTGGGTTGGCGTTCAGGAGCATGGGAATAAAGATGGCGTTTAAAAGCCAACCCACCGGCTGAATGTGAGGCGTTTGTGTTGGTGGGTTGGCGTTCTCAAGGCGATACTAGGTATAGGTTCTGTGACGCCAACCCACCCTACGACTGCGACTGGTGGTCAACGGACTCGCTCGGCCCGTGCTCGCATTGGAGTGGATGGTATCCGGAGATCGGCGAGAACAAAGTCTTGTTGACCAATTATTCTTTTACGGCAGTTGATAGATTTGAATTGTTGGACCAGTGGTGTAGGTCGTTTTTGTTTGCCTGAACAAGTTGACCAGGTAATCCCCGAGGACCTTGAGTTGTTCCATGGGACTTTCGGGTTTTGGGTCGGCTTTAAACTCAGTAATTAGAGAGGCTTTGGCTCGCACTTCTGCGTAATAAGCAGTTTCCGATGCATACCGATCGGGTTCAGCTTCATATCTTCCATACATGCTTGAGGATAGGATTACATATTGAATTCCCCCAGGATCATCAAGGTCAAAGTCAAAAATTGATTTCACAGTTCTTGAAAGAAAGGGTGTGTAACCTTCGTAGACCGAGTTTTCCCGAGTAATTTTATTTGTTTCTGCAAATTCAAGGGCAACAACGCGAGTATCTTTCCAGGTGAGAAGGATTGACGATGTTAAACCATTGAGTGCATAGATAAACCCAAATATCCCAAGAAAGGCTATTGCTAATACCTTGACTACTCGTCGGCGATTGATTGACGCTAAAAGTTTAGATATACCCAAAGCCGCAAGCATCAGGGGGGTAATCATCATTGGCAGGGACCAGCGTTCCCAATGCAAGCCTAACCTGCTTATGGCTACCCAATAACCCGCACCGAAGAATAGCAGCAGCATGGCAGGTTGTTTGGAGATAATCGAAAAAATCAATCCGGCAACGGCAAACAAGGCAACTATCCATCCGGCAGCTTTGATGAAGACATCCAGGTAAAAAAGCATGTTGCCAAACCAGCTCAGATTATCTGCACCGAGGTGGGTGGAGCGAGATTCAATTGTTAACGCTTCGCGTATCAGATCCAATTTGAAGAAAAGGTGAGGGGCAAAAATGAACATGCTAAGCGCAACAATAGCAAGCGTGATCAGGATTCCACTCAAAAACTCCCCCAGTTTTTTCTGCTTCTTCTTATTATCCTGGGAAAAGATACTGATGCCGAGAGCCACAAGCACGATACCATAAGATAGTATTCCGGGATATTTTTCCAATGTGTTAACCGCAACGGTGATGCAGGCGAGGACAAGCCACACCAATTTCTTTTTCTGCAGCCAGAGCAAGCTGAACATCATCACTGCCATTGAGAAAACTGTGTTGAGAACATCGGCTGTAAGATAGTGAGAGTGCACGATGAAGGGAGGATAGAAACAAGTGAGGAATGCAGCGGCCAGCGAAAAATCAATCCCTTTGAAAAGCTTTCCGATTTTCCAAGCCAGTACAGGCATCAGGGATCCAAAAAAAGCTACCACGAGCCTGGCGTTAAAGTAAAAGAATAAGGGGTCTTCAGCATAGGCCCAGCCAAAATTTTTATGGAAGAGAACTTTGCTGAGTAGATTCAAATATCCAAAAAGAACCGAGTATAGGAAATGGTTAGGCTTGGCATATCGACCGGAATCAAGTGTGTGGTTTTTGCTCATCTCGATCAAAGGATCGATGATGAATTTCTCGTCGTGATGAGTCAGCAATGGAAAGCTGAATTTGAGCCCAATTACACGCACAGCCAGGGCGATTAAAAAGATGGCTGACGGGATTAGCCAGGAATAAGAGCCAGGCTTCTTGACGCGTTGAACAGGTGCTTCCATGATTGTGAATTATACCCGTGCCGTTGACTATTGATTTAATGCGGTTGGAGCAAGTTTCCACTATTGCGGGACGCTTCTACCGGGATCCCATTTAGGGTTGACGCCTGCGTCAACCAAGAATTTGTTGAAAAGGCAGGCCTTTTCCCTACAGGGGTGAGGTTGTAACAATTGGAAGAAAAGGTAGGCTTTAAATAAAATCGCTGTGTAGGCTGGGTTGGCGTTCAGGAGCATGGGGATAAAGATGGTGTTTACAAGCCAACCGACCCTACGACCACGACTGGGGGTCAAAACCCTCGCACGGCTTGTGCCCGCAAAGCAGTGGAGGGTATCAGGAGACCGGCGAGAACAATGCACAAAAGGTTTAAAAAGCCGGATTGAAGTACGCAATCCGGCCTACATGTACTGTGCCCGCAACAAAGTGGAGGGTATCCAAAGACCGGCGAAAAAGTGTGCCCTAATTATTTCCGCCGAACAAAGCGTAAAGCCGGGGGACTTGCTCTTCGAGCACCCAGGTTTCCGTGCGCCAGGAGAACCATTCTCCAACGCCACCGTACTCAAACGCCACGATCTCCGGCTCACGCCACGCGCCAACTCTGATCTGCTCTGCTGCCCATTCAGCTGATGGCCAATCCTCCGGCTGCATCTCAAAATGGTCTTCAATGAAGCCATGGTATCTGCGTAAACCGGTAATATGAACTTCGTGGAGGCGATCCAGGGGCAGTTTTTCGACGTATTCCTGGTAATTGATGCCAAGCGTATCGGCGGTGATGCGGGCGTGCGAAATGTCCAGCAGCAAACCTGTGTCGGGCTCAATGATCGCTTGGCGGATTAGGTCCGCGTCGCTGGCCAGGTGGAATTCAGGAATAGGGGGTTCAAAGGGCAAATTTTCCGAGATGACAGGATATCCCGCAAACTCTTTTTTGAGAAAATCTATTTCTTTGATCCACTGCTTGAGCAGCTTGTTGCGATCTGCCTTATTTCCTATCTTCAAATCGGGTGTTCCGGCCAGATGGCAGTTTACATGTGGGGTGCCTGTTTCAACTAGCATCCTCTTAAGCCTGTCAAAGTCAAGTTTGTGAACCTGATCCCTTCCCAGGGCAATATCCAGATGCAGATAGACAGGCTTGACTGCCGTGGCAGCCTTAAGCAGCCCATCCCACTCAGGGCACTTGAACAGATCAAAGTCGACTTTGCCGGCCTTTATCAGCTCAGCAAGTTTGGTCGAGTAGTTTACCGCGAATCGCATGCCGGACCCTACGCAGCTGAAGCTTGTGTTTCTTGATCCGCAAACGGGTCGTACTTGGTTTCAAGATCGTGGCGGAACTGCTTGGTGTAAAGGTTGTAGTAATGCCCCTTCTGGCGCATCAGGCACTCGTGATTTCCCTTTTCAATGATTTGACCATCTTCGATCACCATGATCAGATCGGCCGATTTGATGGTGGAAAGGCGATGTGCGATGATAAAACTGGTGCGTCCGCTCATCAACTGGTGCATGCCTTTTTGGATCAAAGCTTCCGTCAGAGTATCCACTGAGCTGGTGGCTTCGTCCATGACGAAGATGTCCGGTTCGGCCAGCAGGGCGCGCGCGATGCTGACGAGCTGTTTTTGGCCCACCGAGAGTTGGTTGCCGCCCTCGCCTACGTCCTGGTTATAGCCCTTTTCAAAGTTCATAATGAACTCGTGCGCGCCAGCGAGTTTTGCGGCCTGTTCGATTTCTTCATCAGTCGCATCCAGACGCCCATAGCGCAGGTTGTCGCGGATACTACCCGAGAAGAGATGCGGCACCTGCAGAACGACCCCGATGCGGGATTGGATATCCTCGAGGGGGTACTGCGTGTAGTCGTGACCGGCAACGCGAATCACACCGGAGCTTGGCTCATAAAAGCGGCAGAGCAAGTTGACGATGGTTGTTTTGCCACCACCAGTCGTGCCAACCAGCGCCACGGTTTGACCCTGTGGGATGTAAAAACTCAGGTTTTTGATCACCGGTTCATCATCTTCGTAGTGGAATGAGACATCTTCAAATTCCACATCACCAGCCAGCGAGTCAACCGGCAGTAAATTTTCGCGGTTTCGGATTTCCGGCTGCATGTCCAACAAAGAAAAAACTCTTTCCGAGGAGGCGATGGCGTTCTGCATTTCAGCATAAACCCGCGCCAAGTCTTGGATGGGCCACAAAATCATCATGATGTAGGAGATGAAGGCCTGCAAAACGCCAACGGTAATCGCTCCGCCTGCCACTTGCAGTCCGCCTCGCCAGAGGATCAGCACCAGCGAGATGGCGCTGATGGTCTGGATGGTCGGTAGGTAGATGGCAGAAAGCAGCACGGCACGGTAGCTTTCCTGGTACATGTCCGTGGAGAGCACCTTGAAATCATCCAGGTTTTTTGACTCACGCCGCAACGCTTTGACAATTCTGACTCCGGTGATATTTTCATTCAGCGAGGCAGTCATCTTCGAATTTGCCTTGCGCGATTGGCGGTAGTGGTGATAGATCTTCACGCGGAACTTAAAGGATACGTAGATCATGACCGGCAAAGAGACGATGACAATCACAGCCAGCGCCGGGTTCAATTGCAGCATGAAAAAGACGGCAAAGCTGATGTTTGTGACAGCCCAAACCGTATCCAACACACCCCAGGTCAGCAAATCCGCCATTTTCTCGGTATCCGAAGTCACGCGTGACATGATCCAGCCAAGCGGGGTTTTGCTGAAGTATGAGAGCGATAAGCTCTGCAGATGGTGGAAAAGTTTCTTGCGGAAATCGTAGCGCAGCTGCTCGCCGAGCCGCCCGATGATGAAGATCATGAGAAAGAAACCGACCATCTGGGTCAGGACCACGACGGCGTAGTTGCGGAACAATCCGATCATGACCTCAAGGTTTCTTGCGACGATGCCTTCGTCGATAATGCGCTTGTTGAGCACGGCGTAGTAGGCATCCAGATAGGATACCGAAGCAATCCCGATGATTGCCAGCAGCATTTGCGGCCAATAGGGTTTCAGGGCTCTTAAGAGCCTGCCAACAACGCCGCTCTTCAGATCGACGACGTCGTCCAGTTCTTCTTCGTTATATTGTATCGACACGGTCAATTTCCTCTTGCAGGGCACTGTCAATCCTAGCCTGGATGTCGTAAATGTCCTTATAAATTCCATCCTGGTTGAGCAAAGCTTCGTGCTCACCCGTTTGAACGATCTTACCCTTGTCAAAGACCAGGATCAGATCAGCATTCATAATGCTTTGAATGCGGTGCGCGATGATGAATGTGGTGCGGTTGGTCATCAGGCTGTCCAGAGCTGCCCGGATTTGCACCTCGGTTTCCATATCCACCGAGGAGGTGGAATCATCCAAAATCAGGATGCGCGGGTTGATCAGCAGGGTACGTGCGATCGCCAGGCGTTGTTTCTGCCCGCCCGAGAGCGTCACACCCCGTTCGCCGACCAGGGTATCGTAGCCATTCTTGAAGCCCAAGATTACCTCGTGAATGGCGGCTTCACGCGCGGCTTCTTCGATCTCTTCCTGGCTGACCTCGCGGTGCACACCATAGGTGATGTTGTCCTGGATCGAGCAGGAGAACAAAAAAGGCTCCTGTTCCACGATCCCGATTTGCGAGCGCAGGAATTCGCGCGAGTACTCGTTCAGGTTCACCCCGTCCAGCAGGATTTGCCCTGAAGTCACGTCATAAAAACGCGGCAGCAGGTTCACCAGCGAGGTCTTGCCCGAGCCGGTGGAGCCAAGAAGCGCCACGACCTTTCCAGCTTCACAAGAAAAGCTGACATCGTCCAGCACAAGGTAGTCCTTTTCGTAGGCGAAACTGACCTGATCAAAGCAGATTTGCCCTTTGATACCGTCTTCTGGCTGATAGGTGGCAGCGGTCATATCTTCTTCAGGCGCTTGCA
>DIWN01000037.1:23456-44779 GCA_002423495.1 Anaerolineaceae bacterium UBA6105
GCGGAACAAATGATGTCCGAAAGCGGCCAAAATAAGGCGTGCATCCAGTTGAATTTTCTGCCCAGGCGGAACTTTTCGGCATTTTCCTTGTCGAACTTCTCGATCTCATAATCCTGCCGCGCAAAAGCCTTCACCACGCGCACGCCTGACAGATTTTCTTGCAGGTCCGTGGTCAAAACCGCGCCTTGCTCCTGGTAGGCCTCGTAGGCCTTCGAAAGGCGTTTGAAGAAGACGATCGATATTGCCAGCACAATCGGAATGATGATGATCGAGAACAATGCCAGGCGCATATTGATGCGCGCAATGGCTGTGAATGAGATGATGAAGATCATGACAATGCGCCCCACACCAATCGCCTGTTCAGCGAAGAATCGGCGCAAGGTGTCCACATCGGAAGTGGCGCGTTCCAGCAGGTCGCCCGTCTTTGACTCGGAGTGATAGCTGTATGAAAGCCGCTGGATGTGATCGAAGAGGTAATCGCGCAGGCGGCGGGTGGAATTTTCGGCGGAGAAGTTTGCCATCCAGCTGCTCATAAAACTCGAGAGTGCTTGCAGGGCAATCAACGCACCAAAGGTCAATGCCGAAAGGGTCAGCTCCCGCCCCATAAGCCCTTCGTTCAACATGCGGTCGATGAAGGTGCCCAGGAAGACGTACATACCCGTGCGGGCAAAAGCCGCCAGGGCGAGGAAAATCGTCGAGACGAAATAATGAAAATGATAACCGCGCATTAAATGCCACAGGCTCAGCAGCTTATTTTTGCTGCCAAGCACCCTGGGCATATCCAGCGGGATATAGGGTTCTTTTTGCTTGCTCACTCTTGCTCCAATGCAGCCAAAACCTGGCTTTCGTTTTGCACCGCCAAACAAAAAAGTATAAACCCCCGAATGTGTTGAGTCAAAGGTTTTTTACATTAATGCCGATTTATGTTGCTAAAACCTCGGATTTATCATCCGTGAACAGATTATCCGTTCATTTTTTCTGTCAAATAGCTGAGCGTGTGCTCGAGGACTTTCTCTTGTTCGTTTGCCAGCAGGATCACATGCGGCGACTCTTTCAGGATAACCAGCTCGAGTTCTTTGGAACCAAGCTTTCTTTTCATGAGATCACTGGCAGCCAACTTAACCGTGGCATCTTTCTCACTGAAAAATGCCAGCGTGGGTTGCTTTACCATGCCAAGTACTTTGCGAGTTTCTTTTTGCAGTTTTAGCAGCTCCACCGCACCTTTGAGCGGATAGACGTTATAACCCTTCCAAAGGAAATCGTCTTTTCTGGGTTTCTTGGTGAGATACTTCATGAAGTACTGCAGCATATAAGCTGCACTCATCTTATTTACATACAAGGCTGGAGCGTAGAGCATCAGATTCTTGATGTCTGGATTTTTAGCAGCCAGCAGCAGGCAGAGCAAACCGCCCATTGATTCCCCTGCAACCCATACTTCCTCGCATTGTTCAGTTAATCTCAGGTATTCGCTTTCAGCGGTCTGTAACCAATCCTGCCAGCGGACCTTGTTCAGGTCATCCGGGTGGGTGCCATGCCCGGGTAATAAGGGCGCGCTCACGGTGTGACCGGCAGCGTGTAAACGCTCGCCCAAAGGGCGTACTTCGGTGGTCGTGGCAGTGAAGCCATGCAGTAACAGAAAACCGGTCTTTCCACCTTGATAGGCAAAAGACGAGCCATCCAATTCGGGGTGAATCATATAATTTTCAGCCATATGCCCTCCGAGCCAATTGTATCAAATTCTCCATGGAAATTGCTCAAAGATTGCATTTGGTAATGTATTTTGGATTTCATAAAGATAGTTCATAATTGGTTGCCTATAGTTTGTAGGTCAGATTCAATTGAAGAACCTGACCTTGTATCTTTAGGGTGATCGAAATTGACCGGGTAGGGTGGGTTGGCGTCACAAAGCATGTGCAGGAAGGCACCGGCTTATAGCCTTCCCACCGCCTCGGACCTTGTATCTTTAGGGTGATCGAAATTAAACGGGTAGGGTGGGTTGGCGTCACAAAGCATTTGAAGGAAGGCACTAGCTTATAGCCTACCCACCGCAGCAAAAGCATGTTGATTCACCAATTTTATTCGTAAGGAGGATTGCTGTTTTTGGTGGGTTGGCTATTTTGATGTTAGGCAGAGCAAGATACTATGACGCCAACCCACCCTACCAGGGCAGAATTGTGGTCATCGTGAACGATGTGATGGACGAACGTCTTTGTGCCCTCAATTCGCCCTACAAATGCACTTGGTTCAATTAATTCAATGTCGGAGTGAGACTGCATCACACCCACGCCAGATTGCCATTATTAGGCAGTCTCATTCCGACCTACTAACCTGCCACAAACATTAATCGTAGGGCGGAATGCGCCGTATTTGCGCACTCCGCCGATAGGGTGATTGTCGGAGTAGGCCTGCGCAAGGTTATTATTATTCCAGCGTTAAATGGCAGTCTCATTCCGACCTACAACAGAGAAACGCGTAGGTCAGGTTCTTCAGCCTGCCCTGGAGCTCTTTTCTCCAGGGTGAAACCTGACGTCACGAACGATGACTGATAAAATCCTCAACAAAGGTAGGCTTCTGATGTCAGGTTGAAAAGCGCAACCTGACCTACATCTAATAAGTGAATTATTGTCGGAGTGAGCCTGCGTCACACCCACGCCAGATTGCCATTATTAGGCAGTCTCATTCCGACCTACAAAAAAAGGCGACCTGCAACGGTCGCCTTCATAACAATTTAAAACGCTTACTGTTCCCAGAACTCCAGCTTATCCACACTGGTCTTGAAATTTACCGTCCCGGCGGACATGGAGATAAAACCGAAGGTTCCGGGATCGGGCAGGCGATCATCTGTTGCAGATCCCACCTTTATGCCGTTGATGAAGAATTCAAATTGATCACCCTTCGCCAGGATACCAATCCGATTGGCTTCGTTGGCCGGTTTGAGAGCGTCGCTGCTCTGATAATCGACAATATTGATGATCTGATTGTTCTTCGTGTAAAAGCTGAAGCCCCATGTGCCATCGCAGGTGACGCCCATGTAGTAAAACTCCTGAGACTCGTCCCAACGGAACACCAGTCCAAAGCGATCCTGCCCGCTGCAGTTGGGACGGGTAATAGTTGTCTCAAAATACGCATCTTTCACTTTCGGATAGGTGGTGTACCAGCTGCTCCAGTAGGGTGTGCCCTTTGAGAAGGCGTGCAATTGCCCACCGGAAACAGTTATCATGAACCAATCGTCTTCATAAGGCCAGCCGCCAGCAGCAGAAAAATCTTCGAGGAAATCCGGCTCACCAAGCTGTGCCACGGGGTCACCATTTACCGGCTCAGGGGTGGCAGTGGGGGCTGTGGTGGGAGTTGCCGTTGGCTCCGGTGTATCGGTGGCGGTTGGTTGCGGCTCCGGCGTCGGCTCGACAGCCTCTGTTTCAGTTGGTTCCGGAACAATCTCTGTGGTTGGCTCCTCAGTTTCTGCAGGAATTTGTATTTCACTGGTAGGCACAGGCAGCAGGGTGGTTTCTGGAGCGTTGGTCAGGATCAACGCAACATTCGTCTGGACGATCTCTTCGCTTGTTAACTCAGTTGTGGGATAATTGCATGCAGAAAGCATTATGCAAATCAGGAGAAGAGGAATTATCTTTTTCATTGTCACTTCCTTCACTTTTTCTTGGCTTTAGCAGTTGCAATAATTAGTCCAAAAAACCGGTCAAGCCATGTTAACACATCTTAACATTATTTCTTGACCAGGTTATTATAATGAAACGAACCGAATTTGGTTTTTGAGCGTTAATCAACAAGAGCAGAAAAGGAATCATATGGATATATTTAACAAATGTCACAGTTTTGGGGATGCAGCAGTCCTCCGCGAAGCCGGCACTTACCCCTACTTCATCCCATTGGATCGCAGCGAAGGAACTGAAGTCATCTATGAAGGCCGCCGTATCATCATGTGCGGCTCTAATAACTACCTGGGGCTTACCACCCATCCAAAAGTGCGCGAAGCCGCCAAAAATGCCATCGACCTCTACGGCACGAGCTGCACCGGTTCGCGTTTCCTGAATGGCAACATGACCATCATCGAAGATCTCGAGCGAGAGTTGGCTGAGTGGGTTGGCAAGGAAGCCGCCCTGGTTTTCTCGACCGGCATGCAAGTCAACCTCGGCACGATCAGTTCTCTGATCGGCAAAGAAGACGTGGTTATCCTGGACAAGGAAGATCACGCCAGCATCGTCGACGGAGCCCGTTTGGGTATGGGTAAAATCGAACGCTTCCGTCACAACGACGTCGGGCATCTCGAGCGCGTGCTCAAAAACCTGCCTGACGAGGTTGGCAAACTGCTGGTTGTGGACGGGCTCTTTAGCATGGAAGGCGATATTGCTCCACTGCCTGAGATCATTCCCCTGTGCCAAAAATATGGCGTGCGCCTGATGGTGGATGACGCCCATGCCATGGGTATTCTCGGCGAGGGTCATGGCACATCCGCGCATTTTGGCGTGACCGACCAGGTGGACCTGATCATGTCCACCTTTAGCAAGTCTTTTGCCTCGATCGGTGGCTTTGTGGCTGGCGACTTCCCCGTCATTGACTACATCAAGCACCACGCCCGCAGCCTGATCTTCAGCGCCAGCATCCCACCCGCCAACACCGCCACCGTCCTGGCCGCACTGCAGGTCATGCACGAGGAGCCTGAGATGTTTGCCAAGCTCAAAGCCAATGGCGACTTCATGCGCGAAGGATTCAAGTCGCTTGGGTTTGACACCGGTAATTCCGTGACCCCCATCATCCCGATCATCATTGGCGATAATGACCGCACCTTCAAGATGTGGCGCGACCTGTTTGATGAGGGCGTGTTTGTGAACCCCGTGATTGCCCCAGCTACCGCCCCTGGGCGCCAGCTGCTGCGCACCAGCTATATGGCAACCCACACCCGCCCGCAGCTGGAACGCGTGTTGGAGGTCTTCGCCAAGGTCGGTCGGGCGAACGGAATAATTTAATCTCAGTAAGTTTCTCTGGCTTCTATTTGGGAGGAGGGTTGAGTGGGATCTTTACAAGATCTTGTTTAACCCTCTTCCTTATTTAAGAAAAGCCTGCCAGATAAGATGAAATCTTCATGGAACAAGCGGCACCAGCGGGATTTGCGCGGCATAGAGCGTCCAGGAATGGTAGCCTGAGCCTTCACCAAATGGGCGCATAACGGTGTAACCCTCGCTGCTGTCCACCAGGTAAAAGACTTCACCCGCACCATCCGCGCCTTCGTGAGTGAAGGAGCCGGGTCCGGGCGAACTGAAAGCGATGACGTCATCATCACAGGTCATGGAACCATTGGCAGATTGCCAGGTCTCGATGATCGTCAGGTATACAACCCCATCGTTGCAGGTGCCGCTGGCAGAAACTTGCATAATGCCCGCCATCGTTACGCTGCAGGACCCCATGACGCCCATCATTTCATAATCCAGGCTGGGATTGCCAACGCTGCTCAAGGCAACATTGCCGTCCGCATCCGCTCCTCCGGCAACGAGAGTAAGATAGCCCTCTCTTAGAATATGGGTCAGGTTTACATCCGGCTGCTCGATGGTCACAGCATGATCAAAGCCCAACACCAGGCTCTCCCCGTTTGTTGGGCAGCTTAAGAAAGACATTTCATCCTGCGGCTCCTCCTCCTGCTCTGGTGGTTCAGTCGGATTTACCTGGTTTTGCGGAAGCTCTGGTTCTGGCGCGTCGTCAGGAGGTGCAGCGGAGGATTTACAGCCAGCCAGCGAAAGAGACAATATCAAAATACTAACTATTAGAATTTTGTGGAAAGGCATGGGCACATCCTCCTTTGGGATTAAATTGAGTGATTGTGTTTATAACTATTGTACAAAAAAGCGGGTTGATTTCAAAACCAACCCGCTAATCATTAACCTTAGCGAAGGATCAAAGGCAGGTAAATGGTAAAACCGCCTCCCTCAATGGTGATGTCGATGTTCTCTCTGATTTCACCGTCAATAATGGTTACAGCGGTTGGGTCACCATACCAGGCATAGGGTTCACCCGGGTCTGGGGGACCACCGCCTGATTCGTTCAGGTCGATCCAGGCGCCGACGTAATAGGTTCCGTCCAGCAAGTTTGTGAAGCTGTAACTTTCACCACAGCCAATGTTGATTGAATCTTCAGGGGGAGGGGAATTGTAGTCATCCAACCAGAGGTCCACAAAGACGGTGTGCGGGGAGTTGCAAGTGACAGTGCCGCTGATCGATCCGCCTTCCAAAACGTTCAGGGTCAAGCCGGAGTATCCATAGTCAATACCCCATCGGTATCCTTCGGGAAGGTTTAATGAGGAATATCCACCCGAACGGGTGCCGTAAGGCAAAATTGTGAAGGAATCGCCCACTTGGGGCACAAAGCCATTGATCAGGCTCACATTCAGCGTGCCAGCCATCGTTGACGTGCCAGTGACGGTCAGCTGGTCATATCCTGTGCCTGCAGTGGTGCCGCCAAGCTGGATTTCCAACACACCGGTGGATTCCTGGGTGTAATCGCCCTGGACTGTAATGCCGCCGGCAGAGTTTCCCGGGCTGACCGTGCCGGCGTTGACCAGGTTGGCTGCCAGCGTACCTGAGCCGATCAGGCTGTCGTCACTGGCGAGGTTGAGCGTATCACCGGGGTTGAGCGTACCGTCGCCGAGGTTGATGACAGCATTCTCACCGTTATCCATACCCTTTAGGAAAATAAGATTGCCAGCCACAATGTCGACTGTGCCGTTGTTGGTGAAGGGTATGTCCATCGTTGTGGTGGTTCCCGCAGTGTCTTTGATAAAGAAGCCGTTGTTGATGAAACTTTCAGCTGCAGTTCCAGTCATAGTTGTGTTTCCCTTGGCGTTAAAAGTGCCGCTGTTCTGAAATACTGCCCCATCTGCAAGGGTGATATTGCCGCTCAGCCAATTAACTGTGATTGGATTGTAGATAGTTTTGCCTGAAATCGTGCCGCCTCCCAATTGAAAAGTACTGGCAAAGCTGTCGACCTCGATATCACCGGTACCTGTCAGGGTATAGGAGGATAACTGAAGCTTCTCCGTAATTTTGAGATTGTTAGGGTTGTATAGCGTGCCATTGACAGTCAATTCCGCAACATCAAGCGGGGTGTCGGGCAAATTCAAGGTCGCACTGGAGACGCTGACTTTGTAGGGCATGAATACGCTGGTTGTTGTGAGATTAAAAGTAGTGCCACTATAGATAGAAAGATAGCTTTCGTTGGGCGTTAGTGAAACGAATCCTGGCGTGAAATCTCCCGCAATATTAACCACAGGACCGCCATTGACAAGAATGATCGGCACCTGGATTTGAGATGTCGCGGTAAAGGTGAAGGTTTGACTTGGAAAACTTGAGTGACCAATCACCAATACTGTCTGTTCCGCGCCAACAAAATCTCCCGCATGTGTTCCCCCCCTGACTAAACTTATTGCTCCACTATTAAGCGTCACTGTGCCGTTATTGGCAAACGGTGACCAAACAGTTAATCCGCCACCCGAGGCATTGTCTCCATTAATAATAATTTCACCACTATTCGTAAAACTATTCGCGTACGCTGTTAAGCTGTTTGTGGTGGCGTTGACTGTCATCAGTGCCCCTGGGGCAATAGTAATGGAATTTACATCAACCCCAGTTGTTGCGGCGTTAATCTGCGGACCTACGCCTGACTGGTCGATCACCACATCATCGCTCGTTGTTGGCACCCACCCGCATGACCAATTTGCGTTGACATTCCAATCGCCATTGCCGCCAACCCAGGTGCAAGTGGCTGCAGATGCCCGGTCTGATGGCATCACAAAGGCGGTGAGCAACAGGATGCAGGCAATTAAGTACTGAGTTAATAAGCGCTGAGATTTCATTTTTTCTACCTTTCTTAATCGTGGGGCGCTTATCAAAAAGGCAGCGCCAATATCAACAATTCGCAAAAAGGCCAGTGTTCAATTTTTAAATCCAGACGGCATTATCAATGCCCGGAGTTATGTAATTTGTCGTATTTCGCCTGACTTAGCTCCCCCGGCACTTTGCATTTTTAGCGATTGAAATTCTGACAAATTACTATGGTTGTTAAAGATTCTCTACAACCTTGATTATCACAACCATTTTACCATATTAAATAGCACTGCCGTCAATATTTGGAAAGATATTTATTTGTAGATTTACCTGAAAAAGCGGAACCGTCCCAACGACTCTTAATCATTTAGCGAAGCCCATGTCCCCGGTCGATTAATTTGGCCTAATACCAATCTGTTTCATATATGTTTCATATATATTTAAACTTTAACAATATGGTATAATCGACTATAATATATTCGTTTTATTCGGATCATTTAATGACTAAACAATTAACACGACGTCAACAACAATTTCTAAACCAGTTTCTTGAAATCTACCGGGTAATGGATAAACCAATCCATTATTCTGTTTTAGCACAACAACTAGGCATCGGAAAAATTACTGCATATGAGATGCTAAGATTGCTAGAAAAACAGGATTTGGTAAAATCAGAATTCCATCTCCCGTCAGGTGTTCGAGGGCCAGGGCGCTCAGAAGTTTTCTTTCTACCAACAAAAAGAGCCCAACGACTAATCGGGCTAAAAACTAGTGGAACTGACGATGTTGAAATCTGGGAAAAAACAAAACAGCAAATCTTGAAGCAATTGTCTGAAGGGAAAGCAGGAGGATACGAAACCTTACTGAATGATTTATTGGTTCGTATTCCCGAACAGCAGTCTCCTTTGGTTTACATGACCGAAATGACAACAGCAATAATTTTAACTTTGGAATCTATTAAAAAAACCACTGAAGGAAAAGGGTTAATTGATCGCCTTAGACGAATTGGATTTCCAGGGGAAATCGGGTTGATAACTCTGGCCGGGATCAGCACAGTACTATCAGCAATTCTGGATATAAACGTAAAATTCACGTCGTTATTCTTGAAACAGAGTAAAAAATATCAAGAAATGCTCATCCAACTAAGTTCAGAAAAACGAGATGAATTATCAGATTTTGCCCGGGAGGTTTCGAATATCGTGATTGGATAATTTTTTTATGCAATTACTTCGTTTTATTCGGAAAAAGTATTTTGTAAAAATATTCTTTGAAATTGAAAGGGCTACCATGCGCCTGGAGTAAATGCCGATAGGGAATTTTTATCAAGCAGTTATCAAAAAAATTGTTTTTAGAAAATAAAGGAGAAATCTCATGAATAAAATTGCAATTGTGACGGATAGTACAGCATATTTACCCAAAGATTTCATTGTACGAAATAATATCCGGGTTGTTCCCTTGAAAATACACTGGGATAACGATGATTTTGAAGATGGTGTTAACATCACTCCTGTTGAATTCTATAAACGTCTCGAAAAATCATCGACCCTCCCGACAACATCCCAACCATCCGTAGAGGAATTTTTACGAATATTTGAGGAGCTTGCTCCCAATTGCGATGGAATTGTTGTCCCTCTCATATCCTCCGGTATCAGCGGTACAGTAGCTTCTGCTCAAGCAGCTGTATCCATGTTTTCACAGGTACCAGTAGAGGTTATAGATTCGCGTTCAACTACAGCAGGATTAGCGCTGGTTGTGATCGCAATTGCCCAGGCAGTATCAGAAGGGAAGAGTCTGGAAGAAATCAAGCACCTTGCTGAAGGAATTGTTAAGCGGGTGAATTTGTTTTTCGTTGTCGACACATTGAAATATTTACATAAAGGTGGAAGGATAGGAGGCGCATCACGGTATTTTGGAACTGCCCTTAGCATAAAACCAATTCTGTATTTCAATGAAGAAGGAAAGATAGACGCTCTGGAAAAAGTCCGCACAAAGCGAAAAGCTACCGCAAGATTATTACAATTGGCGGTTGATAAATCCGCCGGGAAGCCAGCCCATGTTGGTGTTATGCACGCAAATGCGCTTGAGGAAGCAAAGAACTTGCGAGGTTATCTTCAACTTCAAATTAACTGTCCGGAAATAGAAATCTATGACATCAGCCCAACCATTGGCACTCATGTCGGTCCTGGAACTGTGGGACTGGCAATATACTCTGCGGATGGCAATTAGTGCAAGCTAAAAAACTTTGGTGGGTAGGTTTATTTGCCATTGCAATGGCTTATGTGGAGTCAACGGTTGTTGTCTATATTCGACGCATTTATGGTATCAGCGACCTCTTACTCGACATACCACCCTTTGATCCTGCGATCGTCCCAATTGAGGTGGGGCGGGAACTGGCTACACTTGTTATGTTTATGGCAATGGGTTGGGCTATAGGGAGAACACTTCAGACGCGAATCAGTTTTGCGTTTTTCACATTCGGTATATGGGATATTTTCTACTATATCTGGCTTAGGGTTTTTATTGGTTGGCCCAATTCACTCTTCTCACCTGATATTTTATTTTTGATCCCTCTACCCTGGTGGGGACCAGTTATCGCACCTGTGTTAATTGCCTGCCTGATGGTTGTAGGAGGGGTATTGGCTGTAATTAGTGAAGATAAAGGACGCAAAATTAAGTTTTTTATATCTGATTGGACAACCTTGATTGCAGGTGTACTGATACTGTTGTATTCCTTCATGGAAGATGCCATAGCGATAATGCCTGCCAATGTAGAAACACTTGCCCAATTACGACCCACGTCTTTCAATTGGCCAATCTATATCCTCGGTTTGGTAATAACTGGTTATGCAGTATTACATGCAACCTGGCCTTACAAACAGAAATGAAAGTTAAAAGAAGAAAAAAATGAACGCCATAAATACAGGAAACTTTCCATTTAGTTTCTTACATCAACCACTAAATAGGTGTCAATGGAAAAATTTATTTTACTCAATGCCCTGATCTATTTAATCATTCTTTTCATAATAGTATCAGCTGCATTAGTGTATGTTGCTTTGTACAGTCGAAATAAGTGACAGGTGGATTAAGGATGTTTAATAATTGCAAATGGAGTTCGTGCCTAGTAATTATGTTATCAAAAATTGGTTTGATTTTGAACCAATATATTTATTACAACTCGCATATAGCTTTAATACTTATGGAATATTTTTCGAAAATTAGAAAGGAAATCAAAAATGAATAACACAATCTCTATTCGCCAAGGTTTTCCGCATCACATTGGTATTATCGTTGATGGCAACCGACGTTGGGCAAAAGAAAAAAGTTTGCCTACTTTTGCTGGCCACAAAAAAGGCGCAGAAAGAATTGAGGAAATTGTTAAATATGCGCAAGAATTAGGGATAAAGATCATCACTATTTATGCATTCTCTACTGAAAACTGGAAAAGGGCAGAAGAGGAGACATCATATTTGATGAAACTTTTTGAAACTTATGCCAGAAATAAAATGGAGGAAGCAAATGAGCTTGGGATTCAAATAAGGGTATTGGGTGATTTTCAGGGGCTACCGGATGCTTTACAAGAAATATTAACACAATTAATAACACTAACAAGAAGTAATGAAAAAATGATTGTTAATCTCGCATTAAATTATGGGGGCAGAGATGAGCTGATTAGAACTTTTCGGAAACTGCATCTCGCTAACGTTACAGCCCTGGAGATTTCAGAGGAACTTGTCAATATTAATTTAGATACTGCTGGCCTGCCTGATCCAGACTTGATTATTAGAACTTCAGGAGAACAAAGGCTTTCCAACTTTCTCCCCTGGCAAGCTACTTATGCGGAATTGTATTTCCCGAAAGTTCATTGGCCAGATTTCGATAAAAATCAACTTGATATTGCTTTAGAAGAATTTCAACAACGCCAAAGACGGATGGGGAAATAGAATGAGCGGGAAGAGTATTTTCTATAGGTTTCCATTGCTATACATCTGGGGTATTAGATGGATACACAAGAGTAATTTCATAAAAAGATACCAATATATATCAAGCTTTGTAAGAGCAGGCGATTTAGTGCTCGAGCCTGGATGCGGCCCGGCAATTTTAGCAGACTTCTTACCCCAAGGCTCTTTTTACAAAGGTTTTGATACTAACCGGTATTTCATCAATCATGCAAAAAAAAGGCACTCCGGGGTTTCTCTGGGCGATGTCCTTGATCCCAACAACTATTGTAAAGCAGCGGTGGTTGTTGTTTGTGATGTTTTGCATCATATAAATCCTGCAGATAGGAAAAAATTCATTCGGAACTGTTACCGTTCAGCAGATGAGATATTTATCATTTGTGATCCTGGGAAAAAGATAAACCATAAACCAAATATTTTATATCCAATTTGGAAGCGATTAACGGAATGGAGTGAAAAGGATGGTACTAATAATTTCAAGTATGAGTATTTTTTAACCCGAGACCAACTGTTCGATGAAATCGATAATGGTTTCGGCATAATTCCATCTTCAGTAAAAAGAGAAGTAAAGGAAATTGGAGATGATATTATTGCTGTCTTTTATAAAAGTGAAGGGATTTGGAGATAAATGCATAAAAGAAAATCAGTTTCAGCCATTGTTCCTGTTTTTAACGAAGAAAAAACCGTTTTAAAGGTTATAGACACATTACTTAAAAACAACTTGATTAATGAGGTCATTTGTGTAAATGATGGCTCTACAGACACAAGCATGGAGGTATTGAATCAGTTCAAAGAGAAGATCGAGATTATTGATTTACAAAAGAACTATGGTAAGGGGTTTGCGTTATCCGTTGGAATAAAACAAGCAAAAGGAGAGATTGTTGCCTTTATTGATGCGGATCTAACAAACCTTTCAGATGACCACATAAGAGATCTGCTTACACCAATATTAAATAGTTGTGCAAGGGGTGTTGTGGGTTATCCATCTTCGGTTAAAGGGAATTTACTGAATCCCCTTTCAAACTTTGCGGGCGAGAGAGCATATTACAAAGATGATCTAATTTCTCACGTAGAAGAAATGGCAGAAACCCGATTTGGTGTAGAAGTATTCTTAAATCATCTTTTTGATAAAAAAGAGATTAAGAAAGTTCCTTTAAAAAAATTAAAAGGTTTTTTAAAACACGAAAAGCGCAGTCCGTCAAACACTATAGCTGAATATCACAGCGAGTTGTCAGAGATTATAAAAGAGGTTATAAGGCAAAAAAGGTTTGCAAAACCAGAATAAGAATCTAGTAATTGATTATTTATCATAACCTAATTATTTAATGGGTTTTACCAAACTTGAATTCAAGAGTCATAAAACATGAAAGGTATAGTGAGAAATGATTTGCCCGGAAAATAAACCCAAACTGGGGGTTGCATTAAGCGGAGGAGGAGCCAGAGGGCTGGCTCACATCGGTGTATTAAAAGCTTTGAGCAGCGCTGGTATTCAGATAGACTTTATAGCTGGTGCCAGCATGGGGGGAGTAATTGCGGCCTGTTTCGCTTCTGGATTAGAGCCGTCAAAGATTGAGGAAATTGCCTGTTATGTAGGGACAGCTAGCAGGCTTGCACAGTTGGCCGACCCTGTCCTGCCTGTAAAAGGCTTATTCAAGGGCAAGAAATTACATGATTTCTTCGATCAGCGGCTTAATAGTAAGACGTTTGATGATCTACGAATTCCACTTTCAATAATAGCTGTTGATTTAAACAGCAACAGCGAAATACACATTACAAAAGGCTCGATAGCTGATGCATTACGTGCGACTACCTCTATCCCCGGTATATTTATCCCAGTAGAGAATGATGGTATGCGTTTAGTAGACGGTGGGTTATTAAATAATTTACCTATAGACGTTGTCCGCGGTATGGGAGCGGATGTTGTTCTGGCAGTGGATGTTGGATGGCACAGCAGTGGAAAAGAGCAATGGAGGGAATCAAATCAAACCCTCCTTTCATTTACTCCACTGGGAGATATGATCTTGGCTTTATATGAATCACTTGACATACTATTAACCCAACAAGTTGACCATAAAATTCAATCTGACAAACCAGATTTCTTGCTTCAACCACAAATTCCTTCAGGGATTACAACACTAACAGGTTACACGCATGTTTCAGAACTGATCGCAATTGGAGAAGAAGTCACACAGTCCATACTGGCAGACTTATGTCTTTCACTTAATCTAACTAGTGATCTGGCCAAACCTGTTGAGTAAATAATATGCTGAATTCAAGACATACGTTATTTTATTAAAATACATAATCCTTAGCAGGCGGAGGTAATAATGGTACGGCATGAATTATCTAATATTGAGACTTCTCAAGATATGGGCTGGCTTTTAAAAATTCTAGAAAAAAATGGAGCTAAAATAGCAAAGAACCGCATGCTTAGAAATGCAGGGCTTTCTATCGCTGAAAAATGGCTTCTGAAGAATAATTCGAAACGCAAGCAAACAGAAAAGAGCCAGCCTCCTGGTGTGGCCGATGACCGATTATCTATGAGTTTAGCCATCCTGAATTCAGTCAGACGCGCTTTTAATGAATATAAACTTTCAGATGCAACTCTTGATAAAGTTATTAATATTCTCTTAAAAGACCTATTTCTCGAAAAAGGTTCAAGAGTGCAAAAATCGATTGAATTCCGAAAAGAGCATGGTTTCAACACCCCAGGTTTTTTGGTGATCAGCCCATCAAAAGCGTGCAACCTGAGATGTGTAGGATGCTACGCGGACTCGGATGAAAAGGTCCAGACGTTGGATTGGGATGTGGTGGATAAAATTGTTTCAGATGCCCGCGAGCTTTGGGGAACGCAGTTTATAGTCATCAGCGGCGGAGAGCCAATGGCTTATAAATCTCAAGGAAAAACGATCCTGGACCTAGTTGAAAACAACCCGGACACATTTTTTATGATGTACACCAACGGTACATTGATTGACGATGAGGCAGCGGAAAGGATGGCAAAGCTGGGAAATATTATCCCAGCAATTTCACTGGAAGGCTGGCGTGAGAAAACCGATGCAAGGAGAGGGGAAGGTGTATTTGACCAGGCCATGGCAGCCATGGACCGCCTCTTCCAAGCCGGTGTGCTGTGCGGCGTCTCCCTCACAGCTACCCGCCACAACGCCGAGGAAATTCTCTCCGACTCATTTATCGAATTCCTGTTTGAGGAAAAACATGTTGTGATTGGATGGATCTTCCAATATATGCCCATCGGACGATCCTACACGTTAGATCTGATGCCGACCCCTAATCAACGGCTGGAAATGTGGCGGCAGTCATGGAAGATTATACGCGAAGAACGATCTTTTCTTGCTGACTTCTGGAACCATGGCACTGTCGTTGATGGCTGCTTATCCGCGGGTGGCCACGATAATGGTGGATATTTCTATATTGAGTGGAACGGGAATGTAACACCCTGCGTTTTTGTGCCGTACTCCCCTGTAAATGTCAATGATATTTATTCCAATAACGGAAATTTGAACGATATTTATACTGATCCATTCTTTTCAGATATTCGTAATTGGCAAAAAAATGGCACAGATGGTAATTTGCTCATGCCGTGCTTGATTCGAGACCATAATGAAGACTTAAGGAAGTTTATTCGGAAGCATGAAGCGAATCCAATTGATAAAAGTGCGGAAGTGGCCATTATGGATGGGGATTATGCGAAGGACATAGATCAATATGCAAAAGATTATCATGCGCTTTCAGATGAGGTTTGGGAAAAACAATACTTGAAAAAAAGCTAAACTAACAAGTTACACACATGCTTCAGAACTGATCGCAATTGGAGAAGAAATTACACAGTCCATGTTGGCAGACTTATGGCTTTCACTTCATCCAACTAACGATCCGACCTAATCTGTTGCTTCAATATTCTCCTTGGTTTCACCACCAGCGAGTTCTCACCCGGTGTGATTGCCTGGCAGCCGGATAAAATCTTCCTGCCGATGATTATCAAATGAATTCGCATTTTTTCACCGAAAAGGCTGGTGGATTGTTAACACCAGCCTTTTTTGATCGTATCGGGCTGATCGGTCAAATAGATTGAGCCTACCGCAATAGTAGCGGTAAAAAAGAACCCCACAGCCTTACCGTCTCAAACGCCCCAATGTCACATGTAGCGATGCCGTTTCCATCACCATCAAGCGGACGGGTAAATCCGCGTTGATCCACCGGAGGAGGTGCAATCGGATTGCCAGCATCAATTGCCGGAGAGCCATACATTAAGGCATGCGTTTGTGTCGGTCCGCCGTTATCGCGCAGAGGACCGAGCTGAGGATCCAGCCCGATAATATCGCCATCCTCATCGAAGACGCAGTTACCTGTCGATTCAACCAGGTTGAAACCGATTGAGACGAGGCTGCCAGTACCCCAAAGCATGCAATCATGAAAAGGTGACGCATTCTGGTCGATGTTATGGGCTATGATGGTCTGATTTAATTCTGCTGCGCAGCCTGTACTATAACAAAATATCCCACCTGCATTGCCATAATTATCACTATCGGCATCAGCAACATTTTCAGTAATGGTTGAATGCGCAATCGAGGTCACCACGCGGGTATTGATACCGCCCCCATAGGTAATTGCAGCATTACCGCTGATCGTACTGTTTGTGATCGTCAGGCTTCGACCTGCCAACATCGCGATACCACCCCCCTCCACTGCTGCCAGATTTCCCGCCGCCAGGCTGCGATCAAGCGATACCATGGTTGTGGCGCCTATTGCGTAGATCCCACCTCCCGTTCCTGAAACGTTATCAAGTAACCTGCTTTCAGTAATGTTAAGCCTTGATCCATCGCAATACACTCCACCACCTGCGCGATTTTCTTCTGTTGAGTTTCCAGAAATGAGGCTTTCAGAAATCTCCAACTCACTATTAAGCAAGTAAATACCACCACCGCCGTCGGAAGCACTATTGGCTCCCAACCAGGTATGGTCGATCAATAAATTGCAGGAATCGCTGTAAATACCTCCACCATAACTCAACGCTGTATTTTGCCTGACAATGACACTTTCTAGCGTCAGCGTGCTGCTTGCGCATTTGATCCCACCCCCTTGGCCTTGACTTCCGTAAGCGATACTAATCCCAGAGATGGTGACATCTGAACCATTTTGTATATCAAAAATTCGATCGCCGATAGCCTGAGCATCAACGAGTGTCTGTCCAGCGCCTGCGCCGCTGAGGACTGTATCTGCAAAAATGTCCAGATCACCTTCTGCGCCAGTGTCATCAGCCCCAACTCGTGTAAGAGTGTAAGTGCCTGCGGGTAAAACGATGGTTGATGCGTCAGGAAATTCATTTGCTATATAAATTGCATCCCGTAATGAGCAGTGGGTAGCATCGCATGTTTCATCAAAATCGTCCAAAAAAGTTGTGACCATCAGGGGGTCCTCTGCCTTGGCGGTGTTGACCGGTCCGACCGCGGACAAAGACAGGCAAATACCAAATATCAACAGCATTCGTAAGCATTTTTGTATGTGAAATTTCATTGATTTTCCTTTCATTTCTAAGACTAATTACCTCGGATCCGCCGGGTTCTACTGCGTATTTAATGGTTGAGAACTGAGCTCATAAATACTTTCCCGAGGAATAAGAAACCAAAAACTTTTCGAAATCAAGAGTTTAACTCCAGTCACCAAAAAGAATGATCTAAGGACAACCATTATTTAATGCTCAAGGACCTGGCGGGTTGAAAATCTTTCAACCCGCCCGAATAGAGACACTTTTATCGGACGATCATGGGCAGGAAGATGAAGGTATCTGTGCCCGTTCTCAATACCGTTAGAGTGACGCCTTCATCGCTGTAGTCGATCTCGATCGTCAGGCCACCAGGCAGGTCCGGCAGATTTTCGACAGAGAAATTACCTGTTCCGCTTGTGATGTGATCAACAATGAAGAAGGTATCGCCTGCCTGTGGTGTGAAACCAGGCAGCAGGGTGACGTTCAATGTCCCCTGTAATGTTGCTGCCCCGGTCACTACCAACTGGTCGTAGTCAGTGCCCGCTTCTGTTCCGCCAAGCTCGATTTCCAGGATGCCGTCTACTGCTTGGGTGTAATCGCCATCGACGGTGATGATGCCTGCTGAGTTGCCAGGGCTGACCGTGCCGGCGTTGACCAGGTTGGCTGCAAGAGTGCCGGAGCCGATCAGGCTGTCGCCACTCTCGAGGTTGAGGGTATCACCGGGGTCGAGCGTGCCGCCGCCCAGGTCAATCACCGCGTTCTCGCCGTTGTCCATGCCCTGCTGGAAAACCAGGCTGCCGGCGACGACATCAACCGTGCCGTTGTTGGTGAAGGGGATGTCCATGGTGGTGATGGTGCCAGTGCCGTTTTTGATGAAGCTGCCGTTGTTGGTGAAGAACTCCGTTTCTCCGCCAATCATGGTCGTGGTGGCATTGGCATTGAAGGTGCCGTTATTCACGAATGTCGCAGAATTGGCAAAAGTCAGATCACGTTTGTTCCAATTGGCTGTCGAATTATTGATCAGGGTTTGGTAATCCAGTGAAAAGTCATTTTGCGTGTAAACAGACATTCCCATGGTGAAAGTCGCGGCTGTCTCGACGGTGGTTGTGCCATTACCGGTAAGTTTTCCTGCCCTCCAAAGGAATTGGGTGGCAATGTTTAGATTCCCCAAATTTTGAAGCTCGCCCATATAATCCAGGCTCAACTTGGGCAGGTAATAGTCGTAAGCCTGGCTTTCAAGGATCAGCTTACCCCCATAGGCAATTGAGAAATTCTCGGGCATCTTTAAAATGCCAACACCAGTCTTAAAATAGACCGTACTGGTTCCGCTTGCTGGCTGGACAGTTAAAGCAGTGCCAGTATTTTCAGGCTGTGAATATGTACCATATAAATTTACTGTACCTCCCCTTACGTTTACTTGATTTACGCGTAACTGAGACCCAGTATTAAAATTAAAAGTCTGTCCGGAGGCATAGTCATTATTGCCCACATACAAGTACTCACCCTGAAAAATTCCGGTGTGTGTTCCACCACGAACGAGGATAACACCGCCACCATAGGTTTGATGTTCAGTAAAGGTCACGGTTCCTGCATTATTGAAAACAGCGTAGATAAACAAATCTCCAGTGCCCAGTTTAGTGATACTGCCTGAAGATCCGACATTCACAACGCCGGTTTGAGTAAAAACATTTATGATAATCCGACTGCTCTCGGCAATAGCCACCAGTGTGCCATTAATTGTCATTGTTGTTGCGTCTAGAGCCATCCCCTGATTGATCGTCAGGAAGGCACCTGGTTCGATCGTTAATGACAAAACCGGAGGGGTTGGCAGGTCAACATTTGTATAAATTACTGGGAAATTCGTAACAACAGGAATATTCACCGCATAAGTTGATCCTGGCACGTGTCCACAAGACCAGTTTCCGGCTAACATCTAGTCTGGACTGCCATCCCCTTCCCAGGTACAGGTCTCTGCCTGCACAGGTTTGTTCGCGCCGGCCAGGAAACCTAAAGCAAGAACCAGAACCAGGATTGTTCTAAGGGTAATGCAAAGGGACTTTCTCATGACGACTCCTTTGTACTTTTTAAAGTGGTGATGGTGATGTTAGTGGTCTCACTCAACAAGCATGGAAATCAAGCTTGTGGTGACTTAATAATGTAGCTACTTGTTAACAGATTAGAAACAGCAATTTTTGATCTTCAATTTTTTAAGAATGTCTTGGAACTGATGCTAATAATTTTACTATAAAAAATTCAACAACAGGCAAATTCTGCGGAATTCTCCAGGGAAATTGATGTCGAAAATTTGAATATCTGCCCGGTCAAATCCCCCATCCACTGCCCCTGGCCGGCAGCTGCTGCGCATTAGCCGCAAAGCGATCCTCATCCGCCTTTAAATGGAACGTGTGTTGGAGATCTTCGCCAAAGCGGGTGGGGGGAACGGCTTGAGCTAACTTTCGCTTTCCTCCTCTGAGGAGCTTGCGGCGGCAGTCTCGCCAACGAGGTCGACCATAACCTGTTTCATCTGTTTTTTGGATGGCTTGCCCTTGAAAACCTTGCGCATGCGCTCCACCAACGACTGCGAAAGCTCGCGGCTCAGTTGGCTGAACCTTTCGTTGCTAATGCGCTCGCCCTTCTCGAACCACTCAATCGCGGCGTATCCCATCACGATCGTCATTGAGGTGGCGATGGCCGAGGAGAGGATCCAGCCAGGAACGGCAGCGAACTTTGACAGCTGCTGAAAAAGTGCCCTTCCCAGCATGCCCATCCCGAAGGTGCCGATCAACTCACGCGCGCGTTTGGCGGTGATCTTGTATTGGTAGATGCGGGCAATTGTCAGCACCATGCCGGTTTGGGTGGCGACCAGCGGGATAAAGTCGATCACCGGCAGGGGGGAGAGCGCGATCGCCGCGGAGAGTGATGAGGCGGTGGTGATGCTGCGCCAGGCGATCTTGCGGCGGTACTGGGGCATCGCTTTTGCCAGCGCGAGCGTCATGGCTGGGTCGGCGGCGATGATCGCCAGCGTCACCTGCCCGATGCCTTCACCCTTCAGCGCGGAAATCGGGATGACCTGCTCAGGGGAAACGTTCAGGTTGGCGGCGGTCTTCTCGAGCACGTCGCCTTTGAACTTTTCTGCCAGGTCGATCTTGTTCAGGACGATGATGAAGGGCTTTTTCAGCCCCAGCAGTTCCTCGTAGAGCCCCAGCTCGGTTTGCTTGACGCCCTGCATGGCGTCGAAAACCAGGATCAGGAAATCGGCATGCCTGGCGGCTGCCAGCGCGTGTTCGCGCTCGGTTTGGCCGACCGCGCCCACGGCGTCCGCGCCGGGAGTGTCGATCATGGTGAAAATGCCGGCATCGGCTTCCTGGTTGACGCGCGTCGTGCCGGGGATGGGGCTAACCTCCGCCTGGTCGGTCTTTGCGCGTACGAATTGATTGAAGAGGGTGGATTTGCCGACGTTGGCAGGACCAATGATAGCGATTTTTTTATGATCCCCCAGCACCGCTTTGGAGTGCATCAGCGCCAGGTCGATCAGGCTGTTGAGCGGGTTCTTGTTGAGCGGGATGCCCTGCAGCAGGCTGTCGATTTCGGTTCTTTGCTGCTCAGGCACCACCTGCCAGGCGCTCTGCAGCAGCGATTTGGTCGGGGCGTTGAAATATTTCTGGACGTCTGAAAACTCGGGCATTTTTGATCCAATTCTCTGGTGAGTAATAAAAATTATACGCTATGAATGCAAAGAGGATTGAGGCTGCAGGGAGTTTGTTGTAGGGAACGGTCTTGCGCCGTTCCGTTTTGGTGTGGAGGATGTCTTCCGTTGGGAACGGTCTTGTGCCGTTCCGTTTGGTGTGGGGATGTTTGTCGTAGGGAACGTTCCCTGCCCTGGTAGCGAAGCGGATAGGGTGTGCCGTTCCGTTTTGATGTGGGGGATGATTGTCGTAGGGAACGGTCTTGCGCCGTTCCGTTTATATTGCGGAAGGAGTCAAGCCCCTTCCCTACAAAAGATTATGTCGTAGGGAACGGTCTTGTACCGTT
>DIWN01000037.1:44803-49069 GCA_002423495.1 Anaerolineaceae bacterium UBA6105
CAAATCCCAGCCTCGCCATTTTTTTATTTAAAACAATAAGTTACATCATCAAAGATTCTTCTAAATCTTTTTTAATCCTGCAACCAGGTCCAGATCCCACAATCACTAAACCAAACTTGAAACGCTGTGGGAGGCACGTAGGCTGTTCCGCCTGCTGCACCGAAGTGGTTACTGATAATATCTCCGGTTGCGGTTGAGACCTCCCAATAGCAACTGTCTCCTGTGCCGTTTGAATCCCAGACTCCTGCGGCAATCTCCACCCCTACTATATAAAATCCGTCACCTCTCGACTGCTTAAGTGGATCTGCAGTTGGGGTTATTGTGGCTGTCGCTGTGGGCGGTAGCGTGTTTGTTGGAGTATAGATGGGTGTGGCTGTAGAAGTCGCTGTGACAATTTTTACGACGGGCGTAGTCGTGGGCATTTTAGTGTAAGTTGGCAAGGCCGTGTAGGTTGGGTACGGAGTGTTTGTGGGATTGGCAGTTTGGGTTGGATAGGCGGTTTGCGTTGGCCAGTCTGCCAGGGTTTGTTCTACGTAGGGTTGGATCTGCTCCGGTTTTGGAGTACAACTGGAAAACAGCATAAAAACGAACAGGATTATGATTACTTTTTTCATCGATCCCTCCCAATAAAAAGATTGTTTCAAATGACAAGACAAGTCTGCCCTATTTCAATTCGATATTACCACACCTTGGAATAAGATGATTTGTTGGTAGAGTCAACATCAATGCTTAGTTTCAATTTATGATAAAGGAATAAATACTTCATTAAATTTACTTTTTGACGCTATTCAATAGGGATTTTTGGTGGAAGCGAGCCTTTGTGATTGTAACTGACAGATATCTTGAGGTTACTAATAGTGCACGCGATTTATCCCCGCGACGAAGTGGATGGGTATCAGAAGGCTAGAAAATTGTGTAATTATCACAATGACCCCTTCGCTTATCAGTAAAAAAACAGCCTAGGAAGAATCCTTCATTAGCTGTTAATCAAACTAATTTGATTCTAATCTCAAGGTGCTTCTATTATAAATTTTTCAGGAATTTGTGAATTTAATTTGTCGTTTGCACTTAAATATCCGTCGATCTTATCTCTTCGACTTTCGGTAAAACTAGTTAAACTTCCAGTAGGATTTACAGCTAAATCAGTTAATCCCTTGTAAGCAGAGTAAAGCTCAGTGATTGTATCATAGCACCTTTCAAGACCTGCAGGTGGATTTTGAAGATCTTTCATCAGTTTTTGAACATTATCTTGATTTTCCTTAATCTCGCTCACGGTTGATTTCGAACTGGCTGCAGTCTGTAGGTTGTACAAAGCAGTATTAAAGTCATCCACGAAATACCCATTTGGACGAGTGTATTTATCTGTAGAACCGTCTTTCTCTTCGTAGATCGCATTCCTCCATACATTTCCCATGAGGCCTGTATAACTTTCAGCATCTGCTGCACCTGACAGTGACATTATTTGAAATAAGATAATGTTATCAATGTAATTGTTGAATGCTTCTTGGTAAGCTCTTTCAGCCTTTTGCTCATTGAGATACTTGATCCCAAAGAAGGCTGCGATGACTAATATGAGAATTACTAAACCAATTATGACAGGCTTTTTATAGCTCTTGGTTGCCAACTTCACGCCTGTGACTTCCACTTGTTGAGGCGTCATTGGAGCCTCAATTTTTTCTTCTTCTACAAGCGGGAAACCGCAATGCGGGCATGCTTTTACTTTATCGGATATTTCTTTATTACATTCGGGACAATTGATTAGCGCCATTTTTTCTCCAGTTTCATAACAATTTTTACCTCAATTAGTTGAAGTATTCAATAAAATATCTATAACCTAATAAATCCTCATAAATAGGTTCCAATACGTATTTGCCAGTACTGTCGATGATGCCAAATTTGTTATTGATGTATACGAGAGCGTTACCATCATCCCAGATATAACTTGCATAATCATACAAGGGTTCAATTACCATTTTTCCTGCTTGATTAATAAAACCAAATAAGCCATTTTGATTTACCTGAGCAAATCCATTATTGAAGTCACTACAACCATCATAAATTGGTGGGACAACAATTTCTGATTTTGTGTTTATGTAGCCACATTTACCATCCCGTTCAAAATAGAAAACACCTCTTTCACCTTGATATCCAATATCTTCATATACTGGATTTATGACGTATCGACCGTTTTCGTCTATAACTCCTGATTTATCGTCATTGAGCTCAACAACTGCATAGCCTTCAGCGAATTCGTTAGCCCAACTAAATTGGGGATTAATAATGACTTCGTTCTTTGTATTTATATATCCGTATGTATCGGTGTCTACAAAGCCAACGGCAAAAAGATCATTATCACCAATACCTAAATAATCGTATTGTGGGTTAATAATGATCTTGCCTCTATAATCGATCACACCGCTTTTTCTTTCGTAAGAGAGATCCCCCATTTCAATCTCAGCGTAGCCAATGTCTTCAAAAAATATCCAGAAGTCATAAATCGGGTTGATGATAAATTCCCCTTTTTGGTTAATGACACCATATTTCTCCCCCACTTGAACTGGAGCAATATTGAATTTCTTATCGAACGCCCGGGCATTATCAAACTGGGGCGTGATGATAATATTCTCTTTAATATCCATGTAGCCAAATCTTCCGCTCATGCTGACGATGAAGATATTATCAACGTATGAACCATTTTTCAATTCCTCATAAGTTGGTTCAATTACAAACTTGCCATTCTTATCAATTACTCCATACTTGCCGTTGCTTTTCACAATTGCATAACCATTGTAGAAAGGATTGGCTTCTTTAAAAATCGGCTCAATTTTTACTTCGCCTGAGTCATTCAAATAGCCGTAGTTGATGCCGTCCAGGCTAAAACTTATCAAACCATCATCAAATGCGGAGCTGTAATCGTCTGATTTGGAAGAAAAGTTGGAGTTCTTCAGGATTGCAAATAATCCTACGACGATTAATGCAATAACACCAAGACCTATAAGAATAAATTTTGGGTCTTTAGGCAATTTTGCGGTTTCAATTTTATCAGTGAGGGTGGTGTAAACTTTCTGGTCAACGGTCTTGTTGGACTCTTCTACAGGATAACCACAATAAGGGCAAGCTTTTACTTTGTCGGATATTTCTTTACCACATTCGGGGCAGTTAATTAATGACATTTAGTTTCCTCCTGAATTGCTTTGAAAGATATTTGAGAGAAGGGGAGCGATAAAAAACAAAAATCCCTCGCGTACTTTCAAAATTATAGCATACCAAGCACAAATATCCCTTAGAAAAATCGAGGCCTGACGTTCAACGAGCTTGAAAGGTGAGGACACCAACGAGAACCTGTTTTATTTAAATCCAGCATTTGATACACCAACCCATTCCTCGTAGGAAATCGATAAGTTATTGATTTTTATTAATGTTTCATGATCAGTGTACGAGTTGTAAGGATAGTCGCCATCTGTTGAAAATGTTGTAATGTCTATTCCAAAAGGCGATTGGGCATCCCCACAAAGCCAAGCTAAATCTTGCTCTGTTAATTCTGTCCTTAATAATACATTCGAAAGCATAGTTATTAGATCATAGGAAACAATTGGCTGGTTATCTCTTGATGCCCAACGAGTGAACACTTCGATTTTAAGGGTTCCAGTTTCTCCTCTTATCAAGCTGATTTTCTCGACATCCTCACTTTCTAAAAGTACATCTTTGACAATCTTCAGGAATTCCGTTTGCGGTGGAACTTCTGGAGTGTTAGCAACAGTAGCAGTAACTACCAATAATATTGGTTCGCTTGGAGGTGCTGGTGTAAATGTTGGATTGTCTGCCTTTGTCGGGTAGGGTGTATAGGTTGGGTAAGGCGTGTAGGTCGGGTAAGGTGTATATGTCGAGATAGTGGACTGCTCTGGTGCAGCGGGCATAGTTGGAGCACAAGCAGTAACCAGTAACATTACTGTTAATGCCAGCATAATCTTTTTCATAATTCCTCCCGATTGTTATCAATGATCTAGCAGCGATACAGCATTTTTCCAGCCTTAATTGTAGCAGGTATAGTAGGGATTAGGCCAGTCCTTCATTTTCCGATCCGGCAATTTTGGTAGGGACATGGCATCTCGTAAGGGGAGGCTTTGCACCTGCCGTGCCCACTTGATGCATTTGCTACTACCTGTCAGCTACCAGCTATCAGCCATCACCTAATTTCCATTTCCTTGGTATAATGCAATCAACATCAAGAACGCCTGCGTGAGCAGGCTGGCAACCGGCCAGGAA
>DIWN01000093.1 GCA_002423495.1 Anaerolineaceae bacterium UBA6105
TAAATTATAGCATGCCTGCACCAGCAATAAGGCGTTTTTCTATTCAGATACAACTTTGAATATCAATTAATCCCAGGGTTAAAGGTCTCGCTACTTCAGCAATCCCATCACAAACTCGACCACCTCATAGACGGTCATTTTGTCCGAATCGATTACAATCGCGTCCTCCGCAGCTTTTAGCGGAGCGACTGCCCTGCCAGAGTCAATTTCATCCCGGTGACGCAGGGATTCAACCACATCCTCCAGGCAGGCATCTTTGCCGTGGCCAAGATCCTCTACGTATCGACGCTGCGCTCTGACTTCGACCGAAGCATCCAGGTAAATCTTCAGTTCCGCGTCGGGCAGCACCACGGTGCCAATATCCCGCCCGATCATCACGATCCTGCCCTTTTCAGCGATTTTCCGCTGCTGGACGGTCATGGCTCTGCGCACGCCCGGGTATGCCGAGACCTCCGAGACGACCGCGTTCACGGCTGCAGTGCGGATATCCCAGGTGTGGTCTTCGCCGTTGATCATCACGTCAAATTGACGCCCATCCTCGCTGCTGGCGTGCAGGATGTCGATTTCGATCCGTTCTGCCAAACCCGTCACTGCCGCCTCATCGGCAATCTCAATGCCTTCTTTCAAAGCCTGAAATGCCACCGCCCGATACATGATGCCCGTGTCGAGGCACATGTAACCGATCTTGTTCGCCACGATGGTTCCAATCGTTGTTTTCCCCGATGCGGCTGGTCCATCAATCGCAATATTTTTGGGCAGTTTTGGTAGTTTTTGCTGGCACATGGTCAATTTGCTCCCGTAAAAAGATTTAATCGCACCCAAAGGACGCCATTTTGTGAGACCAAGGGCAAGGGCTCTCCAAGCAGAGTCTTCAGGAAATCACCTGGTTTTACCACACTTGAGTCAATTTTTCGGAAAAGCACGACATTCCTGCCCCGATAACTGTCCGCGGCAGAAAATTCGGTTTCACTCTCGGAAAGCATCAGGTCCGCCTGAAGGACGTTTTGCGCGCTTTTCCAGTCGACCTGCTCCCTGAAAAACCAGGCAAACTGCTGCTCCAAATCGCCCAGGTCATAAGTAATTTCTGTTTTATCTGCGCGCCCATCCCGATCGATTTTATCCATCACGATTTCAACATCGTTGTTTGGCAGCATAATCGGACCTGCCAGTAAGCTCAGAGTCATCGATTCTTGCTGTGACCTGACGGATCGCAGGCTGACGCCAACGGTGATCCCCAACAGCACGATGAGCAGGCTGTTGCGCAAGGCCTGCCCGCTGACCTGACGCGACCAACCCAAGCCCACCAGAATGGTGGAAATCACCAGCAGCAACACTCCAGCCAATATGGCCAAAAGTGCCAGTCTCAAATCCTGGGGGTTTAGAGCTGTGTTGGTCAATTGCCCGCTGACCATCTGGATGTACACTAGGATTACGATCTGAAACAGCGTAACTCCAAAAACTACTTCCCGCTGCTCGGACGGCTGCTCAAGGATCCTTGAGATCCTCTTGGCGGCTCCCAACCATGCAAATACTGCGGCAAAAGACAGCATCCCCAAATCCTGCCTGCCAAGCAAGAGGCTCAGCAAGACGCTCAAACCCCAGCCAATTAGGAATGGCAGGTTCTTCATGGGTTGATTATTGCGTAAATCCTCCGCCAAAGCCAATATCGCGAAAAGTAAAGGTAGTATACTATACGCAATAGCTGCGATTATTGGCTGGTATACCGGAATTTCGTAGTTTTTAGCAAATAGGCTGAAGAGTTCCACCAGTCCAGCCCCAACACCCCCCAGACCTTCGGTGGAGAGCAGAAAAGCGCTGCTGATCAGCCCCAGGCTGACGACGAAACTGGTCAGAAGCGGCAGCCAGAAGGCTTTTGTTTTGTACGAGCCATCCATGAATGCAAAATTCGCGCGTTTTCGCCAGACCAGAAAGGCTGCCGTTCCAACCAGGGCAAGTACCCAAAAAGCGTACCCACCCAAAAAAGCCAGTGCGAACATACTGCCTGCGAGTACCGGCCGCTTATGTTTCAGCGCTGTTACAGCCCAAGCCAGACCTGCCAACACAAAGATCGGCGTCACGATCTGGCGTGAAAAGCTTAACAAGATGGGGTCGATTGCCAATCCAAAAGCCAGCACAAGCGCCACTTTGTCCCCAAATTCATCCCGCCAAAACCAGGGAACCAGGATCAGCGAGCTGCCCAGCAAAACTGGCAGCAGCCTGGCAAAAAAGAAACTCGGCTCAAACAAGTGGAACAAAAGCGCACTCAGACCCGCATAGCTCATGTTGCCCGGCAATCCAGCCGCATCCCCGAGTGCCATCTGCCAGGCATCCTGGGCAATCTGGGCTTCCGCCAGGGTAAAACGCATCTCACCCAAGCCCCATAGCCTCAGCCCCAATCCGACCAGGAAAGCCAGCAGGAACCAGGTAAATGGGGAGTGTTTCTTTTCGCGAAATTGTTCTTTTACTTCCGTCTGCATGTTAAGGCATAACCTCATAGATAACTACCGTTTGGCTTTCGAACACTTTTTCCAGTTGCTCTTCAAACTTGTTTTGATCGACCTGGTAAGTACTTCGCTCGGTGTTTCCAACCACGATGTAGCGGATATTATACATGTCGATGATTATCTGCGCCCGTTCCCACTTGCTGGTGCTGTAGAGCTCTTTCACATCGGCCTGACGGCTGCCGATCTCTTCGTAACCTCCGCGCCACTGGGCTTCGTGCCCCACCCAACCCAAAACAGTCGGCATGCCGGAAAAAGTGGAGATGCTGTTATAGGTGGTGTAGCTGCCGCCTGTATCAGAGATCGCTTCGGTCATGACCCCAATCGGCGCGTCTGCCAGCCACTCGGCAGCTTTCATTTCGTCGCCAGAGCTCAAATAGAAATCTCGCTTTCCATCCAGTGAAAATCCCCTGCTCGGATCGAAACCATTGGTCTTGTTCCAACCCTCTATCAGCGGAAAAGCCATCCCCACCAACACGCCAAAAACCGCAAGCACGCCAAAGACCTTTTTCCAGTCTTTTTGCCAGGCTTTCAAGATAGCCCACACAAGCGCTATCACCAGAGGCAATAGCATGAGGTAGTCCAGGAAGGAACTGCCGTAGTTGCCCAGTTTCTGCGCGCCTAATTCGCTCAAAACAAGCGTCCCAGCCACTAAACTCGCCGCAATCAACGCCAACAGCCACCATCGGTCCTGCTTCTCGTCATCTGCCTTGGGTTTGAATAGCATCACCAAGCCATAAGCTCCCGCCAGTGACCAAAGGATCCAGGCCTGGTAGTAGAACTTGAAGATGGTGTTCATGCGCCAGCCAAACTGGTCGCGCAGATAGATGAACTCTGGAACCAGGGTTAAAATCCCACCCAGCAGCACCATTAGCAGCACAAACAACATTGGATTTGCCGGGATCAGTTGCCCGGGACTTTCCGGATCGATGCCATTCTTTTCCGCTTGAGCAGCGCGCAACTTTTCAAAAAGCAAACTCAGTGCAATCCAGATCAACAGGAATAAAGTAATCCAGGTCCCTGGCGCTATCAGGCGGTTGAGGAGGCTGTCCTTCAGCANNCGCTCCATGCAGTCCCAGCAGCAATCCCTTTGTCATCTCAATTCGTGTGCCAACCAGCCCTAGAGCCCAAGCAAAGATAAACAACACCAAGAAAAGCGAAAGCGTGACCCAAAGGCCCTTTATCCAGGAAGGCTTTGAAATCTGCCTGAAATTACTGACTAAAAAGCCAAAAATCGGCAGAAGCAGAGGTCCAAACATGATCCAGAAATACTTGCCCTTGGTAAAGAAAGCCAGGCTCGGGATAACTCCGCCGGCCTGGGAGGAAAAACTGAGATAGA
>DIWN01000091.1:0-206 GCA_002423495.1 Anaerolineaceae bacterium UBA6105
CATGCCATCCCCAAGGAATACACCCGCGATCCGCAAGGCTACACCAATTTAGTAAGCGAAAAAATGCTACCCGATCTGCAACGCTGGTGGAAACGCACGGTTCCTAACCGCCCCTTGCCCTTCGTGGATGTATTCTGCGAGGTGGGAGCCTTCAGCCTGGAGCAATCCAAACAGATCCTGGTGAAAGCCAAAGAACTGGGTTTTCC
>DIWN01000091.1:217-1512 GCA_002423495.1 Anaerolineaceae bacterium UBA6105
GCCGATCACCTGGTGAAGACCTCAGATGCTGATATCCAGGCGCTGGGTGTTTCGGATACAGTAGCCGTCTCACTTACCCCCACACCGTTTGGGCTGGGGCATTGCGAGTATACCCCCGCACAGAAGATCATCGCCGCCAATGGCATCCTGGCCATTGCCTCGGATCTCAATCCTGGCACGGCCTGGTGCGANNGTGATTGCACTCTCCTGCCGCTATCTCAAGATCACTGTAGCCCAGGCCATCGCGGCTGCCACCATCAACGCTGCTGCAGCCACTGGTCGTGCCGATCAAATTGGCTCGCTCGAGCCTGGTAAACAGGCCGACCTGCTGGTGCTTTCAGTCGATGATTACCGCAATCTGGGCTACAAATTTGGAGGTAACCTGGTGCAGCGCGTGATGAAGCGTGGTCACTGGGTGGTCGAGAATAAATAAACCGGTCATCCTGCCGGATAGACAAGCAGACAAAGGAGCACACATGTTAACATTGGAAGCAGCCAGAGCCTGGTACCCGGAGGTTGATCCGGTGCATGGATTTGATCATATCGAGCGCGTCTATCGCATGGCCGATAAGCTGGCACGCCTCGAAGGGGCAGACCTGGATATTGTGCATGCCGCCGCCCTCCTGCACGATTCGCGCGGTAGTGATCCCAACAGTGGCGAGCGTCTCAGTCACCATGAAGCCTCCGCTCGTTTCGCCGGGCAGGTCCTGCGCGAGGAAGGCTGGCCGGAGGAGCGCATCCAGGCCGTCCAGCACTGCATCCGCGCCCATCGCTACCGTGGCGAGCCGGAAAATGAACCGCAAACCATCGAGGCCAGGGTACTCTTCGATGCCGACAAACTGGATGTCCTGGGAGCGATTGGGGTAGCCCGTACCATCGGTTACGCCGTCCAGGCCAGCCAACCCATCTACGCCGAACCCTCCGAGCAATTTCTGTCCGAGGGTGTCAAACAACCCGGCGAACCACACAGCTCCTACCACGAGTACCTCTTCAAACTGAGCAAGGTCAAGGATCGCCTCTTCACCCCCAGCGCCCAACACATCGCCGCGGCCCGTGACGCCTTCCTGACCGCCTTCTACGATCAACTCCAGGCTGAAATCCACGCCGAGCGGTAATAAAGGCGCCAAGAAAAAACAAGACGCAAAGGAATTAATATTGATTTAATCGTAGGGGTAGTGGCTTGTCCCTACCCTGCTCTCGTCACTGCTCTCGTCCTGCTCTCGTCCTGCTCTCGTCACTGCTCTCGTCACTACCCCGGCTCGTCCTTACCCCGGATGGGCAACCACAAGGGATTG
>DIWN01000091.1:1578-3513 GCA_002423495.1 Anaerolineaceae bacterium UBA6105
AGGGCGTGGGTTCCCAACCCACCCCAATCCGAAGTCAGGTCAAGGACCATGCCCGTACGAATTATAATTTTTCTGTCAGCCGTCAGCCGTCAGCCGTCAGCCATTTTCCCCCTTTTACCCTTATCCTTTAGCCTACTTCCAAGCCAGCTTTTTCAGATGAATAATAACAATACTCCCCCCCAACACCGCCACCAGGAACAACACCACAAACCAGGTCTGCGTGGAAAGTGCAGGCAACATAGCAGCCAGGCTGTTTCCAACCGCAAACGCCCACAAAGAATCCTTCCCCAGCCTGGTTATGGTGTGCTCCAGCCACGGATGCGTGAGGAAACGCCGTAGCTTCCAGGAGAGCCACAAGAGCAGAAAGGCGCCCATACTGCCAATACTGTAATACGGAATCTCATGATTAATCCGGAAGGTATTCGAAAAATCAAAAAAGAAATCATCCAGGGTGGTGGGAAACACGGTCACCAGGCTGATGACCAGACAGATCAGGAATAACACCAGCAGGGTGATCTGGAAGCTACTCCAGCTACCTGCCTGTTTGGATCGTTTGTACATGTACCCCACCAACATACCAAAAGACATAAAGGTGAGAGCATGCCACATACTGAAGTTGGAAACTTCCGGATTCCCAAATAGCAAAGCTGTCAAATGTCCCAGTGGTTGTTCCGGTGCTGGCCAGGCAGGCCGATCGAGTAATATGTCACCCATCCAGACTACAACTGGCAGCGAACTGATCGCCCAGATGCCAAAGCGTCTGCGTACCCATATAATCGGAATCGCCAGAAGCAAGAAGAGGGTATAGAACTGTAGAATCCCCGAGAAGAGAGAATTACCCATAAAGATCACAGCATGTTGAGCGTCGGCAGTGCTCAATTGTTGGTTGAACCACTCGATCAGAACAGTGATTCCATAAGCCAGATAACATTGCATAGCCCGGCTGATCAGACTTTTGACCATTGCTTTGAAGCCCTGTTTCTCGGTCTTGCGCAAATACACCAGTTCAAACATCATGCCGGTGATCAGGATGAAGCTGGGTGTCGCCAGCCGGGTGAGCGACATGACCTGATACATCGCATCGCCAAAGAGAATATCGTATCCAAACGCATAAAAAGCATGCGACCCAACCGCCAGCAGGATGGCAAATCCCCGTGCAAAATCAATGAACACCTCACGGCTGCTCGATGTGGTTACTGGAACCGGTTGTGATCTCAAGCGCAGCCAATTATATCCAATCCATATCAGGGAAATCATCCCATATGTCAGCACGACCGGCAATAAACCAAACCAGGCCTCATAAGAGAGTTCCAACCGAAAACGGGCATATGGCATCAACAGGAAAAAACCAACGCCAATCAGCGTCCAGAAGGCAAGCGTTGAGATTATTTTTGTTTTCCGTTCAGCATATCTGATCGTCATGGCTTTTCCCCACCCAATTCGCAGGATGAGTAGCACAATGCTGGGCAATAAAATCAGACCTAGCAACATAATGCGCTGATAGGAAATACGAAGGAATGCATCCGTCTTCTCCCCAGGAATGAGTAACAACCAGACGGCATTGATCAGACTAACCACCCAAATCAGCCAGGGGAATAATTTTTCCAAAAATCGTTGATGTTTCATGATTGAAAAAGCTCTGTTATGCGTAAAATCAACCTTTATTATACCTGCATGGGAAGACAAGCCAAATTTGTAGGGGCAATGGCTTGTCCTTGCCCCGGCTTGACCTTGCCCCGGATGGGCAACCACAAGGGATTGCCCCTACCCCGGCTTGACCTTGCCCCGGCTTGACCTTACCCTGGCTTGTCCTTGCCCCGGTTTGTCCTTGCCCGGCTTGTCCTTGCCCCGGCTTGACCTTACCCTGGCTTGTCCTTGCCCCGGATGGGCAACCACAAGGGATGGACAATCACAAGGGATTGGGCAACCACAAGG
>DIWN01000091.1:3590-8341 GCA_002423495.1 Anaerolineaceae bacterium UBA6105
GCTAACACACCTCAATATCCGTGTACGATGTCGGATCGTGCAGCGGCTCGAGATGCGTGAAGATATTACTGTTGGGCAGGCGTTCTTTTAACTCGCCCTCAATTTGGTTGAGCAGAGCATGCCCGTGTTCAACCGTCCACTCATTCGGTACCAGAACGTGCATATTGATAAACTTACTGGATCCTGATTGGCGCGTACGAACCGCATGGAATTCCACCCCCTGACATTTATATTTATCCAGTACCCCGTCAATCAAATCCAGATCTTCCTGCAGCAGGGCTGTGTCCATCAACCCATAGGCAGAATCACGTACAATGCTGTATCCAGTCCAGAGGATATTTATGGCTGCGAGTATAGCAACAATGGAATCGAGTGGCTGCCAGCCAGTGATAGCAACTGCTCCTACGCCTACCAGCACACCGCCGGATGTCCACACATCGGTCATCAGATGATGGGAATTGGCGGTCAGTGAGACAGCATTGTGGCGTTTTCCTGCGCGTTTCAGGATCAATGAAACGCCCAGATTCACCATGGACGCCAGGAACAACACAACCAGACCGATCCCTAATTGTTCTAATGGTTGGGGATCTATCAGTCGTTTTACTGCGGTGTAAATAATGCTGGCAGCGGCAATCAGAATCAGAGAGCCTTCAAATCCGCTCGAAAAATATTCCGCTTTGCTGTGCCCATAAGTATGATTATCATCCGCCGGCCGGGCAGCCACACTCAACATACTCAATACCATGATAGCACCTGCCAGATTGACCAATGATTCCAATGCGTCCGACAACAAACCCACAGAGCCGGTCAGCAGATACGCGCCGGCCTTCAAACCCATCGTGACCAAAGCTGCTGCGATGGACAGCCAGGCATAGCGTTTGAGGGTTGGGCGTTGGTTTTGTGTATGATTCATGTTTGATCCAGAATAATAATCGTCATTGAGAATGACAGGAAGAAATTTTTAGGTTTGACGACCAGTTTCTGATTTTGAGACCGGGAATGATGAAAGGAGTACGTCGGCGATAATCATCATAGGGCTTTCCAAACTCTGAAAGCAATTTGCGCTCTTCCAGCAACGCGCCGAGCAAAGTATAGACAGATATTCCAATATTGAGCGCGAGCACATTCCAACTCATCACAGGCACCCACCAGAAGCCGGTTTGCAACATATTACCTTCGTTCATCCGGGACGGGTCCACCCTGCTCAGCGATCAATTCCTGCAGACGTGGATGGTCTTTGTAAAAACCCCAGTAGCGGGGCGGAAGCAGGGCTGCAATCTGGCACATGATTTCTTCCACAGCTTTTTGCAGGGCTTCTTCCCGGTTCTCGCGGGGAATTTCATTGATGAAAATGGGTTTTCCGAAACGAGCCACCATGTGAGGTTTACGAAAAGTGAGCAGGCGTTTGAAGCTATCCTCTGTGCCAGCCAAACCCACCGGAACAATCGGGGCACCGGTGCGTAAAGCCAAAAGAATGGTGCCGGCTTTGCCTTCCAGTAATTCACAAACCTTGCTGCGTGTGCCTTCCGGAGCAATGCCCATGGCGATGCCGGATTTAATCAATTTCTGTGCTTCACGAAAAGCGCCAAAGTCTGCCCGATCGCGATCGATATAAATACCACCAGCAATTTTTGTAAACCAACTGATACCGGGGAAATTAACATATTTATCTGCTACCAGCGCTGTGATATCTTTACGAACCGGATTCACGAACAGCAGCGGGATATCCATGCGGCTCATGTGATTGGTGGCAACGATAATACCGCCCTCTTTGGGAATATTTTCAATGCCTTCAAACCGAGTCACAGTGATGTGATCGAACAGGTAATATATGATCCGCTGCAGTGTATATCTTTCCAAAAGGATCCTCCCGGTAAATCGTCTGTTACTATTTTATCGCGTTTTGCACGCTTTACAATCCGGGAGTTAAGATTTCAGGCGAAAAAGTTTAACTTTTGACGAAAGTTGGCCTGCTGGTATTTACTTACATCTTGAGAATTTCACGTAATCGTTTGATCTGGGATAGGATATTTTCCGGATCATGATTGTATTCCAGCGTCACTGACCAGGGCTGGCAGCGCGATAGGATCTGTTCGAAGAGCTGGTAATCATCCTCTTCCAACGCCAGATGCGCATCGACCAGACGTCCCTCCCGCCAACCAGGGTGGTTGAGGTGAATCTGACGTATTTTTTCGAGGGGTAGCTGTGAGATGTAATCCTCGACAGAAATGTCAAAGGCGTGAGCCGATACACGGGCATGAGCCAGGTCGAAGAGCAACCAGGTATCTGTCTCTGCCAGCACTTTTTGAATAAACGCAGGTTCACACACATATTCATATGCCTGGGTTGGGTTGTAATCCAGGTTTTCAATCAGGATCGGGACGGGCAACAAGGATTTGAGTTGCTTGAGACGTGTAATACAGCGCTCCAGCACCAGCTCACGCGGTTGCAGGGGGGAAAGTCCTTGCATGGCCTCATCGTAAAAATCAACTTCCTCCACGGAGAAACCCAGATGCAGGCTGTACCAGGGTGACCTTGCCAATGCCAGGCGCTGTAGGGTGATTTTCGACGCATCTTTATGTTCCAATCCGTCTCTGTGGGTCAGAGACCATTGATAGAGGGCATTGTGCAGCAACATGAGCCTGTCAGGATATTCCTGCCTGACGTCCTCTACATATGGCCCATGCACTTCCAGGTAGTCCAGTTGCAAATCCCCGCTGTGCAGCAGTTCTCGCACCAGCGGGCAGTCGGTCATACCGAGTTGAATCATGTGCCCAGTAAACCTTTGGCGTATAAGAGTTCAGCATTCAAAACAGAACCGCCAGCAGCACCCCGCACAGTATTGTGCACCACGCTGACCATTCGCAAATCGAACAGATTGCAGGGGCGGATCCGTCCCACACTGATCGACATACCATTGCCGGCATCGCGATCGCGGCGTGGTTGTGGGCGGTCGGGTTCCTGTCTCACAAGAATGGGTCGCTCCGGAGCCGTTGGCATTTGGCGCACTTCTGCTGGACCACGAAAGTTCTCCAGCACATGTATGGCATCCTCCACGCTGGGTTTGTGATGGAATTTAATCGAGAGTGCTATGGTATGCCCGTCGAACACCGGCACCCGGTTGGCATGGGCACTGACCTGAATTTGGGCATTTACTCGTTTTCCATTCAGCATCTTCCCCAACAACAGGTTGGTCTCTATCTGGATTTTTTCCTCCTCGCCATTGATGAAGGGGATGACGTTATCGAGAATATCCAGGGAGGCAAGCCCGGGATATCCAGCTCCCGAGATGGCTTGCATGGTGCTGACGAAAACAGCCTCGACCCCGAAGGCGTCATCCAGTGGTTTGAGGGTCATGGCAATTCCGTTGGTGGTGCAGTTTGGGCTGGTCACGGCCAAACCCTTCCATCCCAGCTCGCTGTGTTGCAAGGGAATCATCTCCAGATGGTTGTAGTTGATTTCAGGAATCAAAAGCGGCACCCCGGGGGTTTGCCTGAGTGCCGATGCATTGGAACAGACGGCATAGCCAGCAACAGCCAGTTGCGGTTCCCATTCGCGCGCAATGGGAGCGGGCAGAGCAGAGAAAGCCACCTTTCCGGGCAGATGGATGCTGGTTGACTGGATGACTATATCGCGCACCCGCTCCGGCATGGAACCGGTTAGCAACCAGCGACAAGCCTGTCCATAGGGTTTACCGGCACTGCGTTCCGAGCCGGTTAGTGCAACAATCTCAAAATACGGGTGATCCACCAGCATCTCGACAAAGCGTTGCCCGACAGCGCCGGTAGCGCCTAAAATGGAAACAGGAATTTTAACCATCACAAATCCTTTCTGAACCAGAACCAGGCAGAGCGCCAGGGATCCTGGTCTTTCACCTGTGTTTGACCATACTCTACTTTTTCAAGATGAAAACCTTGAGAAAAGATCAGTAGTAAATCGTTCTCATTGATCCAATTTTTTCCTTCAGTCTCTTTATTCAAATGGGCAAACAACAGAAATACTGCCCCTGGTTTGAGTAACCGTAATAATTCTTGGTGGTAAGCTTTAAATTCATATTTGATTAATCCATGAGCACAGCCAACATCCAGTGCAAAGTCATAAGGTTTGTTCAGAAAATTCAGTTGGGTCACTGGAGATTGATGGAAATTTATGCGTTCTGATACACCGGCTTGATCAGCCCGGAGTTTTGCGCCATCGATTGCCTGGGTGACAAAATCAACCCCGTCCACCTGCCAGCCAAGACGCGCCAGATATATGCATGCACGACCATAACCACATCCTAAATCCAGCGCTCTCCCTGCCGGAAGCTTTGCAGCCAGATCAATCACCTCGGGGGGTGGATCGGTTTCGTCCCAGGGAACGGAACCAGATTCGTACATTTCTTCTAAATGTTCGTATTTTTTCATCTCGATTTCTCGCTAGTCACAAATCAACTTAATAGTGCGATTATATCATTCAGGACACCATTCGCAGTGACTTCAATCCCGGCTCCGGGGCCGGCGATGACAAGCGGAATCTGGTTGTAGCGCTGACTGTATATGGCAAAATAGTTACCAGGACCTTGCAAAGCACCTATAGCACTGTTGCGGTCGACAGATTGCAAGCCAATTTTGCCACCCTGTGGGGTAAGGGTGGCCAGATAGCGGAGCACCCTGCCCTGTTGATCCACCTCTTTAACTCGTTGCGCATAGGTTTCGTCCAATATGTGAGCCAGGTTGAAAAATTCTGAGAAAGGCATACCCAGCAGACGC
>DIWN01000072.1:0-22008 GCA_002423495.1 Anaerolineaceae bacterium UBA6105
TCTACCCCGCATCGGAATAATTAGTCTATAACATTTTACCCCTTTTGTCAAATCCAATTTCCTTTAAAGGTTTGTCAAAGGTGTGGTTGCCGGCTAAACCTTGTGCTGGTTTACAATTACACCCATAAGAGAGGTGCTTATGGACCAAAACAAAAAACGTATTGTCTACTTCAGCCACGGCGGCGGACCGCTGCCATTGCTTGGCGACCCGGGGCACAAGGCCATGATCGATTTCATGCGCGTCCTGCCGGAGCAAATCACCCGCCCGGATTTGATCCTTGTGATCAGCGCGCACTGGGAAGAAGCCATGCCCACCCTGCTCGGCTCGCCCAACCCCCCAATGTTCTACGACTATTACGGCTTTCCGCCTGAAACCTACAAGGTCAACTATCCCGCGCCAGGTGCGCCTGAATCTGCAAAAAAGATTGCCGGGATGCTCATGGCTGCTGGCATACCTTCGCGGATCGACCCAACCCGCGGCTACGACCACGGTCACTTCATTCCACTGCTGATGATGTACCCCGAAGCGGAAATCCCAACCCTGCAGCTTTCGCTGATCCGCGACTTGGATCCGGAACGGCATTTGCAGCTTGGCGAAGCGTTGCGCCCGCTGCTGGAAGAAAACGTCCTCATCATTGGCTCTGGCTTCTCGTTCCACAACATGTCTGCTTTCTCCTGGAGCCCCTCCTCGAAGCCAGACCCTGCCAACGATACTTTCCAGGACTGGTTGATCGAAGCCAATACAGCACCCAATTATGCTGACACGCGCCGAGCCTTGCTCAACTGGGCGCAAGCCCCGCATGCCCGCTATTGCCATCCCCGAGAGGAGCATTTGCTGCCATTGCTGGTCTGTGCCGGCCTGGCGCAAAGCTCAGCCCAGATTCTCTTTGACGACTTAATTCTCGGAAAACGCGGATTGGCATTCGGCTGGTAAATCGAGTACACACATAAAAAAGACGCCAACCTGAGAAATGGGTTGGCGTCTTTTCATTTCAGTTTCATTAGAGGCTGATGACCTTTTCGGCCACTTGCAGGGCTGCCAGGATACCGGGCATGCCGCCCACTTTTCCAACCCTCACCTTATCCGTTAGTCCAAAGAATTCCAGGCAAGTGGAGCAGACCAGCAGCTCCACGCCCGCCGCTTCCAGCAGCTTCAGCCACTGCAGCACCAGCGAGCCCTCGCACACCAGCTTTACACCGTCGGCATAAAACACGATCTGCGCGGGTTTCTCTTCTGCCTGGGCAGCCAGGCTCAGGTATTTCACTGCCAGGGTCTGCTGCAAACCTTCCGGGGCATCCCCCAAACCGTTTCGGGTGAATAATAAGACAGTCTTCATTGCCTCACCTACGAGCTGCGCAGGACCGCGCCGAAGGTGTTTTTGGTCTGTTTCACAATCCGGTTGCGGATGTTCAAGGCATCTTTGTCGTTGAGAGTGCGGTCAAAGGCCTGGTAGGTCAGCTGGTAAGCCAGGCTTTTCTTGCTCTCTCCCAAGCGGGCATCGCGGTAAACATCAAACAGCTTCACATCCACCAGCAGCTTTCCGCCTGCCTGCCAGATCAAGGCTTCCAAATCCTCCGCCGGCACGCTCTCATCCACGATCAGGGCAATATCCTCCACCATCGCCGGGTAGCTTGAAATTGCCTTATTGGTGAAGACTGCGTTGCTCAAGCGGACCAAAGCTTCTCCATCAAACTCAGCCACCAGAACGGGATCCTGCCCGAAGGCATAGTTTTTCCTGACCTGCGGGTGGAGTTCGCCCATGACGCCCAGGATCTCCTCCCCCACTCTCACTTCAGCACACTTGCCGGGGTGGAAACTGGGGTGCGCGGTTGCCTGGAACCTGACCCCCTCCAGGTGCAGACCGTCCAACAGCGCTTCCACCACGCCCTTCAGGTCAAAGAAGTCCATTGCCTTGCTCTGGGGTCGGTCCCAACTCGCCACGTCCCAAGCGCCGGTCAGGCCGATGCTCAGGCGCAGCGCCTCATGGGGCAAGATTTCATCCGCCACGGGTAAGAAGACCGGTCCCAACTCAAACAGCGCCAGACCAGGCCTGAATTTGGTGTTGTATTCGAGCAACTCGAGCATGGTTGCCATGGCGCTGCGGCGCATGACGGTGCGCTCGGGTGTAATCGGGTTCTTGAGGCGCACATACGCCAGTCCTGCTGGCGCCTTTCTGCCAATGAACAAGCGCGCTTCGCGTTCGGGTGAGGTCTGGCGATATGCCAGGGTATCCTGCAGGCCGATCGAGACCAGGATGTCCCGGATGCGTTCCTCTGCTTCCAGATCGGGGTTGCCAAGCTGGGGAGGCAGTTCATCGCTCAGGCGCTTTGCCGCGATGCGCTCATAGCCATAAACGCGCGAAATCTCTTCAATCAGGTTTCTCTGCCCGATAATGCCGGTTTCAATATCCGTGCGTGTCGCCGGGCTCTTTGCCACCAGCTCATTGCCCTCAATCCAGCAGGTAAATCCTAATCTTTCGAGAATGCCAATGGATTCCTCCAGCGAGATCTCCTGCCCAAGCACCTCGGCAATATTCTGCGCTGAAATACGATTGACGGTGTCCACATAAGGTTTGCCGTAGTCATCCAGCACGCCCTGCACCACTTCGCCACCACCCCATTCCTGCACGCGTTTGAGGCACAGGCTCAGCGCGGTTTCTGCCAATTCGGGATGCACGTCACGGCTGAATCGGTAGGCCGCTTCGCTGTTGATGCGGGTTTTGCTGAGGGTTTTACGCAGGTTGATGAAGTTCCAGTTCGCCGACTCGATCAGCAGGTTGCGCGTTTCCGCATGGACGCCGGTTTCGCCGCCGCCCATGACTCCCGCGATAGAAAGCGGCCCAACAGTGTCGGTCACTAATTCCATTTGCGTGTCAAGTTGCGGTTCAGACCCATCAAGCAGGGCGATTTTCTCGCCCTCATGCGCCGTGCGGGTGATGATGGTCGGCTTGCCGCCTGCCCGTTCGCGCAGCAGGTCGTAATCGAAGGCGTGCAGGGGCTGACCGATCTCGAGCATGGTGTAGTTCGTGGCATCCACCAGGGCGTCAATCGGGCGCATGCCTGCCAGCGAGAGCCGGCGCTGCACCCAGTAGGGGCTTTTGCGGGCTTGCGTGCCTTCCACCATTCCAAGCATGAAGCGCGGGTTAAGCTCGGTGTTTTTCACTTCCAAGCCAATTTTTTCTTCGATAGCTCCACCCTTTTCAAGGGTAGGCTCTTCCGGCAAGCGCAGTGGTCTGCCCAAAGCCGCCGAAAGTTCCCTGGCGATACCCAGGATGGAGGCGTCTCTTGCCATATTCGGCAGGATTGCGACCTCATAGACCACATCGCCCATGTAATCCACCAGCGGCATGCCAACCGGCGCGTCCGCGTCTAGTTCGATCACGCCCTCGTGTTCTTCTGAGATGCCCAGCTCTTTTTCCGAGCAGATCATCGAGCGCGACTCAACCCCACGGATGGTCGTCTTTTTGAGTTTCGTCACGACTTGCCCGGGTTGATGCCCATCATAAAGCATGGACCCTTCGCGCGCGTAGGCAACTTTGAGCGGCTGCTCCAACCTACCCTTGCCAAGGTGAGGGAACATATTCGGCGCGCCAGTCAGGACGGTCACGATTCCCATGCCATCGTTGAGCTCGCAGAGGCTCAGCCGGTCGGCGTTGGGGTGTTGGTTGACCTCCACCACCTCCGCGACCACAAATTTCTCTTTGTCCCAGGGCAGTCCGAAGTATTTATTCTTCAGTTTGCCTTCGGGCTTCTCCACTCCGACCAACTGCACACTTTCCACTTCCAGACCGACGTTGGTCAGGATGTTGGCAAGTTCTTCAATGCCAATTCCGTCCAGGTTGATGTAATCTTTAATCCAACTTAAGGGTGCTTTCATCTCATCTCCTCTTAGAACTGTTCCAGAAAGCGAATGTCGTTATTGCGGAAGTGGCGAATATCATCAATGTGATAGCGCATCAAGGTGGAGCGGTCAATGCCCATGCCGGCGGCAAAACCGGAATAGACCTCGGGGTCATATCCGCCGTACCTGAGCACGGTCGGGTGCACCATGCCGCAGCCAAGGATCTCCAGCCAGCCAGTACCCTTGCACACGCCGCAGCCTTCACCGCCGCAGACAAAGCACTGCACGTCCATTTCGGCGCTGGGCTCCGTGAAGGGGAAGAAGGAAGGGCGCAAACGCGTGCGCGCGTTCTCGCCGAAGGTTCTGCGGGCAAAGTCGTTGAGCGTGCCGCGCATATCGGCGAAGGTGATGCCCTTGCCCACTACCAGCAGCTCCACCTGGATGAATTCAATTTCCGAGCGGGCTGTCAGCTGCTCATAGCGCATGGTGGTGCCCGGCAGGATCACACGGATATTCTCCGGAGCCCTCTCGCGCATCACGCGCACCTGTCCTGGCGAGGTGTGCGTTCGCAACACCACGCCTTCCTTATCGGTATAGAAGGTGTCCCACATGTCGCGCGCCGGATGATAGGGCGGGATGTTGAGGAAGGTGAAGTTGAAGTCGTCGGTTTCCACTTCCGGCGAGCGGTAAATCTGGAAGCCCATATCGGCAAAGATCTTGTAGATCTGCCGCAGAGTCAGATGCAACGGGTGGATCCTCCCGCGGCGTGGTTTGCGGCCGGGCAGGGTCACATCCAGGGTTTCTTTGGTAAAAGTTTCCTGCTGGCTGGCAGTCTTAATACCCTCTTCCTTTTCTGCCAGGGCTGCTTCCAACCCGACCTTCAGCTGGTTTACGGCTTTGCCAATCACTGGGCGCTCTTCTTTGGCAAGCTTTGCCATCGAGCCGTAAGTTTGCATCACCAGCGAGCTCTTTCCAAGGAACTCCTGTTTCCAGGCTTCCAGCGATTCTACATTCCCGACAGCCTGGAGCCCTTCAATTCCGCGCGCCAGCTCTGCCTGCAACTTTCCTTCAGTTTCCAACATTCTTCACCTCATCAATTTGTGATTCGAACAAAAAAAAGCCCGTCCAGATAAAGGGACGGGCCTAAAAGCCGTGGTACCACCCTTCTTGGCTGGAGTAGCCAGCCCTCTCAGGTTGTTCTGTAACGGGAACACCCGGCGCGGACTACTTGCAATAGTGTTTCACCCGCACGACTCCTGAGGGAACTTCAACTTTCGCTTGCCTGGCGCCGCTCTCAGTCTCGACCGCGCCTCCCTGTTGGGGCTCTAAAGCCTACTTTCCTCACTTCACATCGTTCGCCCTATTATAGAAGTATTAAGGAGCATGGTCAAGAGCAATGGCATTCATGTGGCACACCTGAGCTTCTGATAAAAAAGCCGGGCTTTCACCCGGCTTCAGACCCTGCAATATTCTTACATCGCGGCTTTGACAAGCGCGATGAAGGACTCAGCCTTCAGGCTCGCTCCGCCGATCAGACCGCCGTCAATATCGGATTGCCCAAACAGTTCTGCCGCGTTTCCGGGATTTACCGAGCCGCCGTAAAGAATGCGCATGCCATCACCGATTTCCTCGCCAAACATTTCGCGCAGGATCGGGCGAATCACATCCTTGTGCACAGCGTTCGCGCCTTCAGGGGTGGCCGCCAGCCCGGTGCCAATTGCCCAGACGGGCTCATAAGCAATCACCACCTGCTCAGCCTGCTCCTGGGTCAGCCCTTCCAGGTCTGCCCGCACCTGCCGGCTGACGACCTCGGCGGTGATGCCGCTCTGGTTTTCTTCCAAAGTCTCGCCCACGCACACGATCGGTTTCAGCCCATGTGCCAAGGCTGCCAAAGTTTTCTTGTTGACAGTTTCATCCGTTTCGCCAAACATGGCGCGCCGCTCTGAGTGGCCTAAAATCACGAACTCGCAAAGCTCTTTCAGCATTACAGGCGAGATCTCGCCAGTAAAAGCACCCGATTCAGCCCAGTGCATATTCTGAGCGCCGAGCTTGATGGCCGATTCGTCCACCTCGCGTTTGGCGACGCCCAGCCCAATAAATGGCGGGCAAACCACAATTTCCACATCCTCAACTGCGTGTAAAACAGGATACATCTCACGGATCAGATCGCGGGTCTCATACAAGCCCTTGTTCATCTTCCAATTTCCGGCAACCATTGGTTTTCTCATTGCTCCTTACCATCCTCTGCTATTAGTTAATTCTTATTTTATCATCAAGCTGGTGTGATTTTTTCCAAAATACGACCGAGTGTAAGGTAGGGTTGGTCAGTGTTCATGAACCTTCTTTTCGTAGGCCGGCTTCCTCGGTTGAAGCCGGCTCTGGCTTGTCTTGAAGGAGCCGGATTGAAATGCGCAATCCGGCCTACGAAAAACTGACGCTATACTCTACGAGCACGCCGCCCCACCATACAAATCATAGCTTGCAGTCTAACACCAAAAAAGGCTGACCGGATTATCCAGTCAGCCTTAACTCACAACTTAATTGAACTATTTGGTGCGATAGATCATTGGGTTGAGCCACAATCCGCGATTATCCTGGGATGTGCCTTCGTTCCAGACAACCAGCGAGAACTGAACGTTCTGACCAGCAAGGAAGGACAAGTCAATCTCCAGCGGGTTCCACAACTGGTCATAAATTTCATACCATTCGCCCAATTCAACGAAACTGCCATCTCCGACGCGATAGTAAAGCTCAAACTTCAGGCTGCACTTGGGGCTGTTTGCCTCGCACTGGATCGTCGCGCGGAACTGGTCGCCATCTTTTACCAGGAAAGCCGGATAAATGCCCTGGATGTAACCATCGCTGTCATCATTCGGCCTGGTGATCAGACCAATTTCATTTTCCTTGCCACCATCTTCGCGGCGAGGTTCGTCCTTGGTAAGAACGTAACCTTTATCGATATCCGTTTCTTTGCCGGGGCAGGGTAATGGATTGGTTTCGCTGGTGGACCAGCGTGCGTCACAAGCTTTATCGGCAAAGTTATAAACCATGCCCTTGCCGTCAACTACCTGGATCTTCACCCAGAAAGCACCCTTGCTGTCAGGACCGGTGCCAAAACGCACACCGTTCGGGTTGACCATCTGGAAATTTGCCTGGTAGGAGCCAACCGCTGCCGGGGCGGTCATGTTGATCGAGATATCCACAGTCTCACCCGGTTTAACCTCTTTTGTCAGGTCCCAGACCGTGCCAGAAGTCATCTGGGTGCCGCTTACAAAAGCGACATCAAAGCGAGTATCCCAGGTGCATGAGCCGCTGTTGCGAATGCGCCAGGTTTTTGTGAAGGTATTCCCAGCAACAATTTTTGTTCCATCCGGGATGGTAACATCCTGGACAAACTTCACCTGGTAGCACGGAATAGGCGTAGCTGTTGGTGGGATTCGTGTAGGTGTAGCAGGGATCGCAGTGGGGGCAGGTTGGGTAGCCGTGGGTGGGATTTGTGTTGCGGTTGCCGTAGGCGGCTCTGTAGTTGGTGTCGATTCCACCGGTACCTGATTGATGCTGGTGGGATTGAGTGTTGGGGTGTTCTCAATCAATGGCGGAGTTGCCGATAATTGAGCTACGACCGTTTGGAAATATTGCTGCGTGGCTTGTGCCTGCAGGGTTTGCATCGCTTGTTCAATAGGATCTCCCGTGGGAGTAGGTGAGCCGGAATTACCACATGCTGCTAAAACTATACTCAGTACCAGCATAATTAAACCGGAATACATCCAAAGTGGATTTCTAGAAATTTTGCTTTTCATTTTCTAACTCCTTATTAGCCAGAAATACTTCTCTTTAATAGACGTCCACCGATTGGTAAAAGTTCCGTATCTAAAAAACAACCGCCCCAAGGGGCGGTTGCAACTTTCTTATTGGCTCGAAACAATCAGTTGGATGCCCAGCCCCCACTGCTGCTCGGGGCCGTAACCTATTCGAGCCCCATCCGGAGCCATGATCATCCAGTAACTATAATAAGTGCCCTCAGTCATCGGTGCGACCATACCATAAATTGTGACATCAAGCGTCTCTCCCGGAATCACTTCTGCGGGAACATCCCCTCGACCGCTAGTGCCAAAGGCTTCCCCACCCGCCAGGATCAGGTCATAATCTGTGTGCCAGGTGCAGGTGCCCGTGTTCTTAATGGTCCAGGTTTTGTTGAACTTTGTGCCAGGTGCTACGACCGTGCCAGGGGGATAATTAACATCGCCCAAAAATGCAAACTGGAAGCATTTCACACCAGGTTCTTCAGTTGCGGCAGCAGTAGGCTCAGCAGTAGCATCAGCCGGGTCTGTGGTAGTTTGCGCGGTTGGTACCACCAGAGTCGGGCAAACTGGACAGGTTGGCTGTGGGGTCCAGGTCGGTTGATTGCTCAATTCAGTAACCAAGGCCATCAAAGTTTCCACTGAGTTCTGGGTCGCCTTGGCTTGCTGTGTGGCTGCCACCTGCTGAGCAATCTCCGCTTCTGAAGGAGTTGGGGGAACTGAAGGGGCACAAGCTGCCAGCACAAGGCTCAAGCTTAAAAGCCCCAGGATAATCCATTTTATTTTTTTCAAATTTCTCATTTTATTCTCCATCGATGATTTCGCAGCCCAAACTTAAGCCGCCGAATCGGTATGTTATCTGCGATTCTATCACTAATCCTAAAAACAGATGTCTACTATGTCTCATAGCATAACAAAAAAAGCCGCGAAAACAAGTCCGCGGCTTTGAAATGCATGGGTCTACTTATTTGAAAGGATGGCGAGCCCAGGCAGTTCGATGCCTTCCAGCATTTCCAGGGATGCGCCACCACCGGTTGAGATATGCGTGATCTGATCGCTGAGCCCGGACTGATTGATGGCAGAAACAGAATCCCCACCACCAATGATGCTCACAGCATTGCTCTCAGCCACTTTGTGCGCGACCGCGAACGTGCCTGCTGCAAAGCGCGGGAATTCGAACACGCCCATCGGCCCATTCCAGACGATTGTGCCCGCATCGGCGATTTGTTCACCAAAAGCTTCCACGGTCTTTGGACCAATGTCCAGGATCCTCCAGCCAGCAGGCACATCGCCCACAGGCAGGGTTTCCATTTTTGCTTCGGCATCAAAGGCATCGCCGAGCACCATATCCACTGGCAAAACCAGTTTTCCTTCGGATTTTCCGATCAGTTCCTTGGCAGTGTCAATCACTTCAGCTTCCACGAGCGAATCGGCCATCTCATAACCGAACGCTTTCAAGAAGGTGTTAGCCATGCCGCCGCCGATCAGGATTTTGTCGGCTTTCTTGAGCAGGTTCTCGATCACGCCAATCTTGTCCGAAATCTTTGCGCCGCCCAAAATCGCCACAAAGGGTCGCTGTGGGTCGGCAATCGCGTCGCCCAGGTATTTGATTTCCTTTTCCATCAGGAAGCCAGCCGCTGAAGGCAGCAGCTCCGCCGCGCCGTAGGTGGAGGCGTGCGCGCGATGGGCTGTTCCAAATGCGTCGTTCACGTAAAGATCCGCCAGTGAAGCCAGATCGGCTGCCATTTGCGGATCGTTCTTTTCTTCCCCTGCATAGAAGCGGGTGTTCTCGAGCACCAGGACTTCGCCCGGTTTCAGGGCTTCAGCAGCTGCTTTGGCAATTCCTCCTCGGCAGTCTTCCGCAAACTTAACGGGTGAGTCAATCAGAGTAGCCAAATGATCCGCCACTGGTTTCATCGTGTAATCCAGGTTTACCTGACCCTTTGGGCGGCCCAGGTGGGACATCAAAATAACTGCCGCTCCCTGTTCGAGCAAATAATTGATCGTGGGCAGGGCTGAAGTGATACGGGTATCATCTTTGATTTTGCCTTCTTTAATCGGCACGTTAAAGTCCACCCGCACCAAAACCTTCTTACCAGCCACATCCAGATCGGTCACAATTTTCTTTTCAGACATTTTTCTCCTTCTATGAAAAATGCGCATCACTGTTCTTATAAGACAATGCTGCGCATCCATTTATTCAGTAAACCTTGAGGTTTAGAGTTTCTCTGCAACCATCTTGCCCAGGTCGACAGTGCGGCAGCTATAGCCCCATTCGTTGTCGTACCAGGTCACAACTTTTACCATGTTGCCATTCATGACCATGTTCTTGTCGAGGTCAACAATGGATGAGCGATCGTCGCCCTTGAAGTCGCTCGAAACCAGCTGCTGATCGTACTCGCCGGTGGTCACGCCCAGGATGCCCTTCATCGCTCCTTGTGAAGCTTCGGTGAAGGCAGCATTCAGTTCTTCTTTGGTGGTTGGTTTTTCAACCAGGGCAACAAAGTCGACAATCGAGACGGTTGGGGTCGGAACGCGCAAAGCGTAACCGTCGAACTTACCCTTGAGCTCGGGGATAACCAGGGCAACAGCCTTGGCAGCACCAGTAGTGGTGGGGATAATGTTCAGACCGGCAGCGCGAGAGCGGCGCATTTCTTTCTTGTGACCCTGATCCAGGATAACCTGGTCATTGGTGTAAGAGTGAATGGTGGTCATAACGCCACCAATGATGCCATAAAGGTCATTGACGATCTTGGCGGCAGGCGCGAGGCAGTTAGTGGTGCAGGAAGCGTTCGAAATGATGTGGTGCTTTTCATTGTCGTATTTGTCTTCGTTCACACCCAAAACGATTGTCAGATCTTCGCCCTTTGCAGGTGCAGAAATGATAACTTTCTTGGCTCCAGCGCGCTCGATGTGCGCATCCGCGCCGATCTTGCCACCTTCGCTCTTGGCAGTGGTGAAGATGCCGGTGCATTCAAAAACAATATCCACGCCGAGTTCTTTCCAGGGTAGATTTCCCGGGTCTCTTTCAGCCAGGACTTTAATCTCTTTGCCATCGATTACCAGGTTGCCAGCTTCATTGACTTTAACCTCGCCTTTGTAGATGCCGTAGTTTGAGTCATACTTGAAAAGATGGGCATTAGTTTTCGGATCAAAAAGGTCGTTAATTGCAACGACTTCCAGGGTGTCTGAAGCGTCTTCGAGAAGGCGCTTTAAAACCTGACGTCCGATGCGGCCAAAACCATTGATTGCTACTTGTGTTTTCATATATCCTCCGATTGAGTGAATTTGGTTTGTTCTTTACCGGCAAAATTGCCAGAGTGTTTACGCTTAACCTATAGAATTATATCCGATTTAATCGCCCTTCAGCAGCAAACTTTATATAAAGAGCACAAGTTTTCAATGAGCGAGCACTCTCATCAAGGGAAAATTGATGCTTTGATTATCCCAAAAAGCTACTTCTAATTCAAAGGTCCTGTACGCTCTTCAAACAAGTTCATGATTGCCCGCGCCAACTTCCTGGAACTGTGGCGCCAGGGATACAAGTCATCCACCAGGTCGGCTTCGTATACGCGGTAGTTCTGCCGCATCTCATCATCCAACAGAACCCACTGCACCTTACCGCCCAGATCTCCGTTATAATTTCGGTTGCAAATCGCGAGGTTAAATAAATGTTTGCAGATATGGCGGTCGATCTCGCGGGCGTGGTCCGACGCGTTGAAGTCATCTGTTTCGCCCTGCTCAGTGGCGATGTTGCAGATATAGAAAGTTTCCGCTCGGCTTGCCAGGATGGCATCCGAAAGTCCCTTCACCAGCAGATTTGGCAGCAAACTGGTATACAAGCTGCCCGGACCGATCAGGATCAAGTCAGCGTCCAAAATCGCGGATGTTGTAGGGGGATATGCCGGTGATTCTTCGGGATCGATCCAGACCTTCAGGATCTTGCCCGGATACTCAGTTAGCTGCGCTTCGCCTCTCACTTCCACGATCTCCTGAGTCGCATGCTCCTGCACTTGCCCAACCAGCTCCACATTGCTCAATGTCGAAGGCAGCACCTGCCCATAAATTGCCAAAACCCTGCCAGATTCCGCGACTGCTTCTTCAAAACTACCGGTAATTTCACTGAGTGCTGTGATGAACAGGTTCCCAAGGGAATGCCCTTCAAGTACGGCTCCGGCGGTGAAACGATATTGAAAAACCTGGGAGAGCAGCGCTTCATCGCTGCTGAGAGCTGCCAGGCAGTTGCGGATGTCTCCCGGCGGCAGCACCCCCAGATCGCGCCGCAGTTCTCCTGATGATCCGCCGTTATCAGCAACCGTCACGATGGCCGTGATGTTGTGGGTGTATTCCTTTAAGCCTCGCAGCAGTGCCGCCAGCCCGTGCCCACCGCCAATCACCACCACCTTGATCCCTCTTTCGCGCTGGCGGTAATTTTTAAGCGTATCCCAAACCGGTTTGCCATTCTTTTCAAACGGCCGCAACAAGGATCGGTTCGCTCCCCAAATTCCAATCAGGATCATCGCCATACCCAAACCGCCAAAGAGCAGGAAACGGATTGGTCTGTCCAGAAAACGGAGTGAGAGTACAGCCAGGATGGGCACCAGGGCTTCATTCGTGGTGGTGCGATAGTAATCCAACACCAAAACTGCCGCGCCAAGCCCCAGCAGCATCGAACCAATGATGGTCAACACCAACCAGCGCTTGTAGCCCATGCCAGGCGCAAGCCATCTAAACTCAAGCTGAAGGCGTTTGATCAACCGCTTCAGCCAGTTGTCTTTCTTAGCTGGATTACTCATATTTTTGATAATAGCAGGATTCCTTGCCAGCGTCAACGACCATTTTTCTGCTCCAGGCAATATACTTCGCGCAGCTTTTACCTTTACACCTTACTTCATCAGACAATGGTAAAATCAATTATCTAAATTGACTGCTTTAAGTTAGGAGCGACCATGTCAGAACAAAAACCTCTTATTGTCATGCGCTCGGGGCCTATCCCCGGTTCAAGTTTTTATCTCGAAAAGACGGAAGTCACCCTGGGTCGTGACCTCGCTAATGATATTCCGGTGCCAGATCAGGAAATCTCTCGCCGTCACGCCCGTTTTCTGACCCGAACGGACGGTGTTTTTATCGAGGATCTTGGTTCCACAAACGGCACCTTCCTGAATGGGGTTCGGATCAGTTCGCCCCAACGCCTCAACAATGGCGACCTCATCACCATGGCGGAATCGACCGTGATGAGCTTCGAATGGCCAGACCAGGCCAAGACGCCCACCTACAGCGCCTATCCCCAGACAGTATCCACGCCAGAGCCTGCTCCCCCGGCGCCCCAGCAAGCCTACCAGCCTGCCCAGAAACCGGTCCCCCAGCAAGCGCTTGCGCCCGAACCCATCCCTGAACTCAAACAAAGCACTCCCTGGTACTCCAACTTTTTCATTCTGCTCCTGATCGCGATTATCATCATCATGGTCATCGTGCTCATCATGCCCACCAGCTGGTGGTGCTTCTTCACGGCCAACCGGATACCTGGCTGTCCAGTTTACTAATAAACTAGTTTGCAATTTGCCCGGGTTCTAAAACCCGGGCTTTTTTTAAAATTCCTGTCTTTTAATAGTTTTGGTTACTTTTCAGGGTTAATCCTTTCACCTGATCAAATCTTGAATTTTGGCGCTTTTTTGCGCTCTCCTGCTTTTTATCTGATAAATGAGGTATAATAAAAAGGTTATGCTAAGCCACTTTTACGGCAACATCGGAAGAAAAAAATATGACTGAACAAACTGAAATTCCCGCTGAAGAACCCGTCATAACCAACGCTGGCACCCTTCAGTCTGTTGGTATCGACGAGCAAATGCGCACTGCTTACCTCGACTATGCCATGAGTGTTATCGTCGCCCGCGCCATCCCTGACGTGCGCGATGGGCTCAAGCCTGTCCACCGGCGTATCCTTTACGCCATGCAGGATATGGGCATTCGTGCCAACACGCCCTATAAAAAATCCGCCCGTATCGTCGGTGAAGTCCTGGGTAAGTACCACCCTCATGGCGATTCAGCCGTCTACGATTCCATGGCACGCATGGCGCAGGATTTCTCTATGCGCTACCCGCTCATTGACGGTCAGGGCAACTTTGGCTCGATCGACGGCGACTCCCCGGCAGCCATGCGCTACACGGAAGCCCGTTTACACAAAATCTCGGATGAAATTCTATCTGATCTGGACAAAGACACGGTCGATTTTCTCGATAACTTTGATGGCTCTCTGAAGGAACCTGAGGTTCTGCCTGCCCGCATCCCCAACCTGCTGATGAATGGCTCCAACGGTATTGCCGTTGGTATGGCCACCAATATCCCACCACATAACCTGCGCGAGTTGGTTGCGGGGCTTAACCTGCTGATCGATCGCTTCGACGATCTCGATGAGGTCAGCGTCGAAGACCTTATGCAGCTGATCCCCGGGCCCGACTTCCCCACTGGCGGCATCATTGTCGGCAGTGAGGGCATCCGTCAGGCATACAGCACCGGTCGCGGACATCTTACAATGCGTGGTTCCGCAAGAATTGAAGAATTTCGCGACGGACGTTTTGCGATCATCATTTATGAGATACCTTATCAGCTCAACAAAACCAGCCTGATCGAACGCATCGCTGCCCTTCACCGCGAAGGGCGCATCGATTCGATCTCTGACATGCGTGATGAATCTGACCGCAATGGTATGCGCATTGTGATCGAGCTCAAACGCAATACCCAGCCGAGGCGCGTTTTGAACCAGCTCTACAAATACACCCCGCTTCAGTCGACCTTTGGTGTGCAATTGCTGGCCCTGGTAGATGGCGAACCCCGCATGCTCACCCTCAAACGCGCGCTCGTGCATTATCTCGAACATCGCCAGGTCGTCATCACCCGCCGGACACTCTTTGAACTCGATAAAGCCAAAAAACGTGCTCACGTGCTTGACGGTCTCCTGATCGCGATTGCCAACCTGGACGCGGTGATCAAGACCATCCGCGAATCAAAGGATGCTGATGTCGCCAAAACAAATTTGATGACCCGCTTCAACCTGTCAGAAATCCAGGCCCAGGCAATCCTTGATATGCAGCTGCGCCGCCTGGCCGCCCTCGAACGCCAGAAGATTGAAGACGAATACAAAACGATTCTCGAAATCATTGCCGGGCTCGAGGAAATCCTTGGCAACCCGCAGAAAATTCTCGAGATGATCCGCACCGACCTCAACGAAGTTGCTGAAAAATTCGGCAACGACCGCCGGACGCACATTGTGCCTGACCTCGAAATGGACCTTTCAGACGAGTCCCTCGTTCAGGACGAACCAGTTTTCGTCTCCATTACTGACCGGGGTTACATCAAACGCGTTTCGGACCAGGCTTACCGCTCCCAGGGGAGAGGCGGTCGCGGTGTGATTGGTCAGAGTATGCGCGGCGAAGATGCTGTCACCTTCTTAGTGCGTGCCAACACGCTTGGCACCATGCTGTTCTTTACCAACAAGGGTAAAGTCTACTCCGTGAGGGTGTTTGAACTGCCCGAAGAATCCCGGCAGGGGCGAGGCATCCCCCTGGTCAACATTCTCAACCTCGAACCAGATGAGAGCGTCACAGCCTTGCTGCCCGTTGAAGATTTCAGCGACGCAAAATTCTTTGCCCTTGCCACCAGGCTTGGTCGCATCAAGCGCGTGCCTATGTCTGATTTTGAGAGTGTGCGGCCATCCGGTCTGATCGCTATCCGCTTGAATGATGGCGATGAATTGGGCTGGGTTCGCATGACCGGCGGTCAGGACGATCTCCTGCTCGTTACCAGGAAGGGCAAAGCTTTACGCTTCCACGAAAAGCAAGTTCGCACCACAGGGCGAACGACCATGGGTGTCACCGGCATTAACCTGCGGGGTGATGACCAGGTGGCGGGTTTGGAAGTTGCTGAGCCGGAAGCTTACCTGTTTGTTTTGACCGAAATGGGTCAGGGCAAGCGCACGCCCCTGGAAGAATATATCCCCAAGTCCCGCGGCACGCTTGGCGTCATGACGATCAACCAGGATGTGCGTGAGATCGTCGGGGATATCGCTGAAGCGCGTGTGGTCCTGGACGACGAGGAAGTCACGATAATTTCCCGCGGCGGGATCGTTCTGCGCACCAAGGTCGCCGAAATCTCGGTTCAAGGCCGCTCCACCCAGGGCGTCAAGGTCATGGACCTGGGCGAAGGCGATAGCATCGCCGCAGTCGCCCGCATATCCCAGGAAGAAGTGGAACTTTCCGAACAAACCCACGCCGCTTCCGTTGCCGCCGGCGAAACCGCGCCGCGCCGTTCCGGACGAAAAGCTGCCGTGAAGGATGAGGATATTGAAATAAATTCCGAGCCCAACCTGGAAACTGACGAAGAGGAACTTGATTACTCTACGGAAGAAGATGAAGAGAACGAAGAAGAGGACAATATTTCGGCAGACTGAAAAGTGAAATGTTGACCGCCGGCACCCTCCACCCGGAGGGAGCCGTCAGACAAAACACCCAGAAGGCGAAACAACCCCGTTTCGCCTTTATGATTCCTGATGTTTCTCATCTCCCCCCTGAATGCCAACCGCTCGTTCCATTCCTGGATGAAGGCATCGCCGGGCAATAGTTGCCGCAGCGCTTGCATCGCCTCGAGGATTGACCACAGCCAGGTTTCAGCATCCAAACTGAATCCGGTTTCGCTAAAAATATCACTGGCTGGATAGTTCAGAGCGGCATTTTCTTCATAGGAGCCAGGCAGCAGGTTTATCCCTACCCCCACCACCACCGCGTTGGCTTTGCCTGCCTGCAGGTCAGTTTCTGCCAATACTCCGCAGATCTTCTTGCCTTTCAGCAGAACGTCATTTGGCCATTTCACCTGTGTTTCAGTGCCTGTTTTCGCGCTCACCGCCCGTGCCACTGCCAGGGCTCCAAGCGCGGTAAAACGCCCCAACAGGGTCTTCTCTTCTTCGGTTGGTCTAAACAATACGGAGAAAGTCAATGAGCTTTTGGGCTGGCTCTGCCAGACGCGTTCACGCTGCCCGCGCCCCTTGGTCTGCCACTGCGCCCAAACCACCAGGCCATCTTCAGCACCGCACCTGGCTGCTTCCAGGGCAAGGTCATTGGTGGAATCCACCACTTCGAGGCAATTAACCTGAAACTTCATAACATAAGCTGGCTTTGGGTCTTAATGGGCAGGGTAAAACAGATCCTTGCTCCCTCTTGGTAGCTCTCGTCCACCCAAATGTTACCCCCATGCGCCTTGACTATTGACTGGCACAAATACAAGCCCAAACCGGTGCCCTTGGTTGTCTTTGCCACCCCGCTTGAGCGATAAAAACGATCGAACACATAGGGAACGTCCATCGGGTCAAAGCCCTTGCCCTGATCTGCCACGCAAATCTGGACCTTCTCTTCAATCTTTTTCCCATCGATTTTAATTATGCCCCCCTCAGAGTACTTGATGGCATTGGTCAGCAAGTTGGAAATTAACTGGCTGAGCCTCGTCTCGTCAGCAGTAATAACGGGGAAATCATCCGAAAGATTCGTAAAAATCTGGTGTTTGTCGCTCTGCAGGGAAAACTTCTTGCTCAAATCGCCGATCAGGGCAGCCAGATCCACTTCTGTTTTGTGGAGGGTGATCCCGCCCGACTGCAACTTGGTGGCGTCCAGCAAATCTTCCACCATGGCAGTCAGATGATCGGCTTCTTCTTCGATCACCCGCAGGCTTTCTGTCACCATCGCCTTATCCCATTCCACATCGTCGCGGCGGAGCGTGTTGGCGTAGCCTTTGATCAGGGCAATCGGGGTTTTCAGTTCATGGCTGATGACCGAAATAAAGTTGGTCTTGAGCTCCTCCGCCTCCCTGAAGCGGGTAATATCGCGCACCGAGGCGATGATATTCAATAGCTCCCCCTCATCCGAAAAGAGGGGCGCGTAAGTGATCTCCACCGGGATCGGGTCCAGCGGGGTGTAGCGCAGCATGTCCCCTTCGAGGAAGAGGGTCTTCGTGCCGCCCCACTGCCACTGAGACTTTACCGCTTCATTCAACTCGATCCCCTTGGGGGGTTTTGCCCAACGCACCACCTGTTCGAAGGTTTTATCAATCAATTCTTCCGCCGGCGCGTTTGCCAGGCGTTCAAAGGCATGATTCACCTGGAGCACCTTCAGGTCTGGATTGAGGATGAGGATACCGTCCGCGACCGAATTGAGCAGTCCTGCCATGCGCAGGTTTTGGCGGGTCACCTGCGTGTAGAGCCTGGCATTGCGTACCGCAATAGCCGCCTGGTTGGCGAAGCTGTTCAGGATGGTGTAGTCGTTAGCCGAAAAGCTGGCGCGGTAGTTGCGGAAAACAAATATCTGACCGATCGTGCTCTGCTGCACTTTCATGCCAATGCCCACGCCGGTGATCATGCCCATGCTGATATCGCTCAACATGCGGTTGATTTCAGGGATGCGTTCTTCCGTGCCTTCTTCGCTCTCGCTGAGGCTTGCCAGCCAGGTTTCGAGATAACTCAAGAGTGCCGGCGGGATGCCCTGGTTGATCGCGATGTGCCAGTCGCCCGCATCTCCTGCCAGGGCGATAAAACCGGCATGCCCACTCAGTATCTCAATCGCGATATGCAGGATGCGGCTCAGGAGCGTGTTGAGGTTCAGCTCTTCGGTAAGAGCTCGAGAAATCTCAAGCAGATACTCTCTCTGGCGTACACGATGGTCAGGTAACATAGCTTAATTGTATCCCAGCTCAGCAGAAACTATCGATCTAAGGTCGTTCAAACACAACAAAATCTGGCTTTTAGCCCTTCGAATGGTTCAATGTTTCCAGTAAAGTCTTGTTGGTCATGTCCATTTGCAGGGGTGTGACGGAAATGTAGCCTCGTTTGATCGCCCAGTAGTCCGTACCCTCATCCATCAGCCCCGTGGGAGCTTCTCCACCAATCCAATAGTAAGGCTTGCCCTGCGGGTCAAGGCGTTTCTCGAGCACATCCCGGTACAGCCTGACGCCTTGCCGGGTGTATAGCACGCCTTCAAATTGCCCCTCTCCCCGGTAAGGCAAATTGATATTCCAGATTGGCTGCCTGTTGTTCTCTGCCTTATCAGCCAGCAATCCCAGGATCACGTCCGCGGCTGCTTTGGCAGCAGGGGTAAAATTCAGCTCGCCCTGATGACGCTCCGGAGCGTCCAGCGAAACCGCGTAACCCGGCTTGCCATTGATCGAAGCTTCCATTGCCGCTGTCACTGTTCCGGAATAAGTCACATCCAAACCCACGTTGGCATTCGGATTGATGCCCGACACCACCACGTCGATCGGCTTCTCGATCGCGCCCATGATGGCGATCGCCACGCAGTCCGAAGGCGCGCCATCACAAGAAAGCGCCGTGCTGCCATCCTCCAGCTTTACCTCGCGCACCCGCAGAGGGCGGGTAAGGGTCTTGACATGCCCGCAAGCCGACCAGTTGTGATCCGGGGCTAACACACTGACTTCATCCCCCGGGATCGCCCGGAGCGCCTGAACCAGCGCCAGCAATCCAGGAGCAAACACGCCATCATCATTTGTCACCAAAAAATGGGTCATCTATTACCTCTTAGTGGCGTTTTCGCCGCTTTTTCTTTGAACTTGTGGCAGCAGCTGCCTTCGGCTCCGCCGTGCCTGCCGCTTTTACCGGCGCTGGAGTCGCGAGCGCGTTTGGCGCTTCGGCAGCCTTGGTCGGGCGGTAGCGGAACATGCGGCTGATCACCGTCTGGCGAACCTCGGAGAGCATCTCGGTAAAGAGTGTGCTCGCCTGGCTCTTATAGCGCACCAACGGGTCGCGCTGGGCGTAAGATTCCATACTGATCGAAACCCGCAAGGCTTCCATGCGTGTCAGGTACTCCACCCAGGTCTCGGTGATCGTGCCGAGTAATAAATCGCGATAGATGCGATTCTGGGCTTTATCCCCCAGAACTTCCAGGACATCTTCGTGCAGAGTTTCCGGGATCTCTTCAATGGCTAAGCCCGAGATCGCCCCGAATTCCTGCTCACCGAGCTTTTCGCTCAATGCGTCCCTAGTCGCTTTTGGCAGATCAGCCAGTTTGAAGTTATTGTTTGCCAGGTGGCGCAATTCGAACTTCCCGAAAATTTCGGCGAGCTTCTTTTCTGCTCCCTGCAAGTGCGTCAGAATATCTTCTGTGACTTTCTCCGCCGGCTGTTCAAGCAGCTGTTCCGACATCGAGAAGAGGTAATTCAGCCTCATGTGGGTCTGGAAAGTTTTGCGATGCGAACGACTGTCAAAGGCAATGCGCTTGCCCTCAGTGCTCACTTGCACCAGCTGCGCGCGCGCGTTTTCATCACTGACGGCAGCCTGCAGTAATTCCGGATTGGATTCAAGGTCGCGCCGCACTTCCCCTTCCTCTCCAAACAGCCGTTCCACGCGCTTTTCGAGCGATTCCGCGATCTGGGAATTAATGGTTTGGCGCACATCCGCCCACGGCAGCTGCGCCAGGTCGATGGGTTTCAATCCCCAGTTGTCCCCGAAGCGTTTTTCCAACGTCAGGAGGATGCGCCGGATAGTCGTCAGGGTCACACTGGTGCGCAAGGCGTCCTTGAGCGGTTCCTTCATGCCCAGGGGGTCTTCCATCAGGCTGCGCTGTTGGGCTGCTGCCAGTTTGACCGGTGTCTGCACGATCGCGCCAATTTCCGCCGCCAGGTCGTGCTGCTCATCGGGGTCAAAGCTCTCCAGGTAGGCATCCAGCATCTCGTTGCGTTCTGCCAGTTGGGTTTTCATGCTCTGTTCGCTGCGTTCGAAGAGCAAAGTCGCCCCCTCGCGAATGTGCTCATTCTCACGTAAGACGGCCTCTTTTGCCATCGCCACGAGTTTATCCACCAGAGCCTGCTCATTGGCTGGAGTGCCGAGGTTTTCCATTACCATCTTCAGGGAGTAACTCGGGTAGCTGCCAAAGTCCGTCCGGATCGTGGGTTGGATGTCTTCCAAAAAGCCTAGCAGCTTCCATGGACCTTCTTTGTCCTCGAGACCGGTGCGAATTCTGCTGCCCAGCTCAGTGATCAGCATTTCGCTGACGTCTTCATGCAGATCGTCTTTGGTAAAAATCTTATCCCGCTGGCTGTAAATGCGGTTTCTCTGCGCGTTCAACACATCGTCGTATTCCAGCAGATGCTTGCGCACATCAAAGTTTGCGCCTTCCACGCGCGTCTGGGACTGCTCAACCATCCGGTTTACCAGGGAAATTTCGATCGGCATGTTCTCATCGATCTTGAAGCGCGTCAGCAAGCCTTCCATCTGCTGCCCGCCAAACATGCGCATCAGGTCGTCATCCAGCGCCAGGTAGAAACGCGATGAGCCAGGGTCGCCCTGCCGACCAGCGCGACCGCGCAGTTGGTTATCGATGCGGCGCGCCTCATGCCGCTCTGAGCCGATCACATGCAAACCGCCCAGTTCGCGCACCTTCGCCATGTTATCCATGTAGACCAGGAAGGCGTCCAGCGCCTCTTGCTGATCCTCGTCCAACTCCGCGTCCAGCGCCTGAACCGCCTCTAAGCGTTCCGGCATGGTCATATTGTAGGGGTCGGTGTGGGTTTTCTCCACTAGCACCTGGTTCACGCGCGAGAGCAGGCTTTCGGACAGTTCACCGCCCAGCTTGATATCCACACCACGGCCAGCCATGTTGGTGGCAATCGTCACAGCCCCAAAGGCACCGGCGCCAGCGATGATGAGCGACTCTTCGGTGTGTTTGCGCGCGTTCAAAACCTGGTGCGGGATGCCGCTGTCGAACAAAGCTTTCAAACGTCCCCAATCGCTTTCCTCCAGCTTTAGCAGATCCAAGAGATTTGCTTTGTTGCTTTCGTCTGCCAGGTCGAGCGTGGTCATCCCATTCTGCATCCCAAGCCGGCGCAATTCCGGCATGCGCAGCTTATCGAGAGGCTCGCTGAGTACCTTCAGTTCAGGTTGGTCAACAAAATCGGCTTCGTTGAGACCCTTGGTTTTGAACCATGTCTGCCGAATCAAATTCACTTGCAGCAGCCGCCGCACCATATCTGAACTCAGTCGCTCTGAAAGGCGTTCAGAGTTTTCCACCGAGGTGGTGCCCACCAATTGCGGTCGCCCGATCACATGATAGCGGATGATCTCCAGCACGATCGCGCGCACTTTGCCTTCCGTTGTGCGATAGATCACATCCGGAAAATCCTTGCGCTTGTAGAAAAGCGGCTTTTTATCAGGATCAATATCCTCATAATAGTAGGTGAATTTATAACCCTCTTCGTCCTTGACCTCTTCAGCGTCCAACCCTGAGTCCGGGCGCATGGCCTGGTATTCGAGGTTGGTCGGGATCGAGAGCACGTCCAGACCGTAGATGCGAAAGAACTCTTCTTTTTCGGTGAGGG
>DIWN01000072.1:22035-53630 GCA_002423495.1 Anaerolineaceae bacterium UBA6105
TTGGCTTCCACCGCCTGGTGCAGCCCGTCTGACCAGCGCCTTCCGGGCATCATGCGGCCGGTGAACTCATCCACGATCACGACTTCACCGTTCTGGACGATATATTCCTTGTCCCGGCGGAATAGGAACATTGCCCTCAGAGATTGCTCGAGGAAGCCCATCAAGCGTGCCTGTTCGGGATTGATATCCTCAGGTCGCTCAGGGTCCGAAAGCGGCTCACCGAGCATTTCTTCCACGTGGGCAATGCCGGCCTCAGTCAGATTGACAATTTGATCTTTTTCGGAAACCTCATAATCTTCGGGGTTAAGTGCTTTGACAATGTGCGCCATGCGGATGTAGTTCTCCGAATCCTCATGTGAAGGACCCGAGATGATCAAAGGTGTTCGCGCTTCATCGATCAGGATATTGTCCACCTCGTCGATTATGGCAAAGTGATGAGGGCGCTGAACGCGCTGGTCCCAGCGCATGGTGATGTTGTCGCGCAGGTAGTCAAAACCAAACTCGCTGTTGGTTCCGTAGGTGATGTCAGCCAGGTAGGCTTGCTTGCGGGGCACAGGTCTGAGCAGATCAGTGGCTTCAGCCAGGGATCTCTCACTGGGATCAAAGATGAAAGCCCGATCGTTGCCTTCCGAGCTTCCCGCAGACTGGAGCACGCCCACGCTCAAGCCCAGCATGGCAAAGATCGCGCCCATCCAGCGACCGTCGCGCCTTGCCAGGTAATCGTTGACAGTGATCAGGTGCGCGCCTTTTTCTTCCAGCGCGTTAAGGTAGAGCGGCAGCGTGGAGGAGAGGGTTTTACCTTCACCCGTGCGTAATTCCGAGATGCCGCCCTGGTGCAGATTGATGCCGCAGATCAACTGAACGTCGTAGTGACGCTGCCCCAACACGCGTTTGCCGGCTTCCCGCACGGTCGCGAAAGTTTCCGGCAGGAGGTCGTCGAGCGTCTCGCCATTCGCCAGGCGGGTTTTAAACTCGACTGTCTTGGCTCTGAGCTCCTCATCACTCAATTTCTCAAATTGTGCTTCGAGAGCGTTGATCTGGTCTACAATGATTACCAGTTGGTCAATTTTCTTTTTATGCGGATCTGGCTTCAAGATCTGCCCAAGTTTTTTGAACATATGTTATTCCCTGTGAGTCATTCATCCAATTAATTTTGGGTCGCCAAAACCACCGGTTTTAGCTTCCCGCAATGGGTGATTATAGCATACCGCCTGCGTAAAGTCTTCCAAGCATCGGTGCGGCGTACAAGTAAAACAAATCTTCTCGTAGGTCGGACATCGTGCCCATAGGTAATTCCTCAATTGAAATTGACTTGGTCTTTGCTAATGACGTTTTTTACCAATATTCGTGACGTCAGGTTCAACTGCGGAACCTGACCTACGCGTATATCTCTTTTTTCCAATAAAAATGAAAGTCAGACCTGTCCAGTTTTTCCTCTCACTCTATGCAAGCATCCATGTAGGTCAGGTTGTGTTTTTCAACCTGACATCACGAAGCTCAGCATGGATCTCTTTTTGAATTTGCAAGCGCTCATCATATCAGGTTCAATTGCGGGACCTGACCTACGCGCTATCAGAAAGCAACCCCCAAAAAAATCATAAAGTATTTCGCAGGATTGCGCACTTCAATCCGACATAATTTGGATGGTAAACACCATCTTGATTAAGCAATGCAACCCGGCTTACCACAAAAAGGCAGATCGCCGCGGTCGCTTTGCTCCCTCGCGATGACGTGTGATTTTTGTTTGTGCCGCTTATCAAATGAATACGATATCTACAAAGGTCAGGTTTTATTGGTGGAGTGGTGAAAAAACACCATTCGCCCTACAAAGGAGGTGGGAGCAGGACTAAACGTAAGTATGATATTTTTTTGTAGGTCGGAATGAGGCTGCGAATTGACGGTGGTTTGGCGGTTAACTCGAAGCAGACTCACTCCGACACCCACTTCAACGGCGGATGGAGGGCACAATACATTGGTCCATCACACCATTTAATGTGCCCCCAATCACGTCCTATGAAGAGATTGTTTCATGCGCTATTGTCGGGTTGAATCCTATTCGCTACTCTTTGGGGCATATGCTAAACAATTCGACCGACGATTAAACCAAACCAGGTCTGCGATTGCAGACCTGGTTCTGAACTAAAGGATCACTAATCAACTATGATGCTTGTATACACCGGCGTCACGTTCCCATCCAGATCCGCCACCAGGAAACCAACCAGGTAGTTCCCACTCGGCAAGTATTCCTGCCCCCACTGGAAGGGCTGGCTGCCAAAGGTGAGGGTGTCCCCATCGCTGGTGGAAACCTTGCTAACCGCTCCGTTGGCGTCCAGATCCAACCATTTGTAAGAGATCGTGAAGGTGTCTCCAGGATTTGGTGTAATTTCCCAAGGAGCTGCAGCCGTGTCGTTACCCTCGAAACCAAGCACCTGGAATAAATATTCATCCTTGAACAGGAGTTGGGCTCTGCGGGTATCGCCGGTGTCGCTGAAAGTGTAGGTCCCATCCACCGCATAAACCGCCTGCTCAGCCGAAGCCCCGTAGGAGACCGGGTTTAGCAGCGCGATGCCTGATTCTGTTCCATTTGTGATGGTGAAAACGAGTGGTTCAAACTCAAAGTTGAGCCTGAAAGATTCCGCGTCTGGCCAGATGGGGTAATAAACACCCGATTCAGTGCCGGTGGTAGGACTTTCAAGATAATCCGTATCCGCCACATAAATACTATTGGATGCCGTATCAATCAGACCGGTAAAGAGGTAGATATAGCCGATGTTCTCACCCGTAATGGTCGTGCTAAGCGTGATCACATCCCCTGGGGAGACCCTGTTGGCGCTGGCGCTGATGTCCGAAACCGCGATAGCACCCAAGCCGGGTATCTGGCTGGCGCGGGTGACGTTCACCGCTTCCATGGCAGTATCTATGAACTGCCTGCCGCTGTAGTGATAGCCCAGGAAATCATCCCAAAGGGAGGCTTGGCTGAAAGAGTTGGCAATCACCGAGTAGGATGCCATGCCAGTGGAAGCTGTGCTGTAGAGCTGAGAATTGGGGAAATAGATCGCTATGCCTGTGGAACCCGGCTTCGAAGGACCGTGCTTCTCCGCCACCACGACCCGGGAAAGCGCGCTCAGGATGTTGTTCGCATGCTGACGCGTGGTGTTGTCGCCGGCGTATTTGGCCGTCAGGGCTGCAAAATGCCCCAGGTCAATGAATGAGGGTGGCACGTTGGTGCCGAAGATGGAGGTGTAGGATTGCGCATAACTGCGCGCCTGTGCCACCGCCCGCTGATCGAGGCTCTGCATATGATAGGAGAATTGATTAACCGCGTTTAATAATAGCGGCAGGTCTTCAAGATTTACCGCCGTCAACGTGATGTTTTGCTCAAGCTGGCTTGCTAACTGCGCGGCGCTCATACGATTGACGTACCATCCGCCCCCACTTGAATTTTGCGCCAGAAATTCCGCGCGTGCCTGGTCATCAACCACCCGCTGATCCTGGCTGATGTAAGAATCAACAATATTCGCTGCGATCTCTTCCGTGGTCACATCCGGGTTATAAACCATCAGGCTCAGGAAGGCGGTGTAAGCCCAACCAAGACCCGGTTCAGTCTCCTCAGACGCCACGGCATAGCGCGCGTAGGGTGCCAAAGCAGTGTAGACTTCCATTTGGCTCATCAGGCAGGCATCCAAGCCAATCAGGTCGAACTTGTCGATCCCGGTTGTTTGAATGGTATTCGCCAGTGCATCTTCCAGCTCGTTGAGATAGATAATGTCATCTTTCATCGCCGAAACCAATGGCGCGTTGCTGCTGCGGTCGCGCTGAGCGGGGGATGGATCGCTCCAGCCGCCCGGCCAGCCCATGCCGTGGTCCGACATGATCAAAACGTGCTTGTCAGCCGGGAAGCTCTGGATCGCCCAGGTCAGGAAATCCGAGAGGGTATTGGCATCGCCCATATTCTTCTCGCCCAGGTCCATTATCAGTTCCGAGCCGAGGTTGTTCAGATCATCGTCATAGGTCACCAGGTATCGCCGGGTTGTGTCCCAGTTGCCGTCCCCCGAGTAGCCTCCGCGGAAACGGTCGATCTGGCTGACAATTGTGACTTGATCAGAGGAACCGATCATCTCCATTTCATTGAGGTCCATCATGATGTCACGTTCGAGCGCCTGGTCATCTGCATCCTGGTACATCATCACCAGCCACTTCTGCCCGGAATTTTCACCAGCGTTGATGGCTGTTGGACAGGGTGTGCTCGTCGCACCCGGCTGAAGTGCTTGTGTTGGTTCTGTGTAAGCTGGCACACTTTGCCCGGGATCCTGCTCAGGAGCAGTCATCTCTGGCAGCAGCGATTCAACCCCGCAGCCTTTCAAAATAAAGTAAAGCACAATTCCCAAGATAATGATCCCAATAACTCCACCGCAACTTTTGTTGCTGCCGCTGGAGCCCGTCAGACCGCCAAGGCCACCCGTGCTGCCGGAGCCGCTTGAACTACTAGAGCTGCCAAGCCCGCTTATCAAACCGCCGAGCCCGCCCAAGCCACTGCTTCCGCTTGTGGAGGAGCCACTCGGATAGGTTGGCCTGGTGGGTTTCGCGCTTGGCTTGGCCGCACCAGCTGGCCTGCGAACCGGGCGCTCTGCTTGTGTGGTCGGGCGATTACTGCTCTTGCGCCGACGGCCTGCGTTTACTTCAGGAATTTGATCAGACATGACTACCTTCCAATCTTTGTTAAAATATCAGATCAGCTATATTGGGTATTTTAATCCATTTATGAGGGGGGGATATGTTTGATTAAAACAGTGGTCTCAAGGTCTGACGAGATCATGGTCCGCATCTGATTGATGAGAATGTTCATGATCTTCTTCGTTTTCGCGTTGATGGGCATGAAAGTGGCTGTGGCTGTATTCAACCATTTCCCGAACGAGGTCATCCCCTATGCTTCTCAATTCCACTTTGGTGTGTTTGTGGGGATGCGTGTGCTGGATGCTGATGGTATCGGTGATCAAAAACCAGGTGGCAGCTGCCATCAAAATCAAACCTACCCAAAAACTTGCCATTGGAAGCACGCGGAAGATCAGGAAAGAGAAAATCACCCCCAGAAACGGCGCGATGGCATAGTAGGCACTGGTTTTTGCCGCGCCAAGCTGCATTTGGGCTTTGACATAGTAATTGATGCTCAAACCGTAAGCCACAAAGCCAAGCAGCATCGTCAGCAAGATAAAACCAACCTGAGGAAAGGCTTCTCGCGTGAGCAAAGCCAAAATCAGGGAACCAAATCCTGATCCGATCCCTTTGATGATGACGATGTCCGAACTGGTTCGGTTGGAGAGCCTGCGGGTGAAGTTGTTTTCGAGCCCCCAGGCAGTGCTTGCCGCCAAAATCAGGAGCGAGCTGCTCGAAAAGCGAAATGCCGAAAAGTCCTCCAGCGAAAGGAGCACGCTTGCCAGAGTCACCAACACAATCCCGATCCAAAGTTTTCGGGAAATTGCCTCTTTGAACAAAAACAGAGCAATCAATGAGGTGGCAACAATCTCAAAATTGTTTAATAGGGAAGCATTTGCCGCCAGGGTGCTCCTGAGACCAAACATCAACAGCGCGGGAGCGAGGATGTCCAGCAGAACCATTCCCAGGATGTATGGTTTCTCATTCTTTGTGATGGGAGCAAAGGTTCTGTCTTTTGGCTCAGTGCGAAAGATCCACAGCCCAAGCATGCCCAAACCAGCCCCAAGATACAAAAACGCTGCCATATACAATGGCTCCACGGACCCCAGAAGCAGCCGGGAGAAAGGCATGTTCAGGGCATAGAGAGCGGCAGCAAGAAACGCGAATGCGGTTGCCTCACGCAGGCTGTTGGATTTTTTCCGACTGAGCATACGGATATTTTCCCATAAAAATCAAAAGCCGGCGAACACTAAGCCGGCTTTTGTTGCTAATGACCAGAATTATTCAGGTTCCTGGGCGGGCAGGGTTAGAAAACGGGAAACATCAATCATCGTGTTACTGCCACTGGTCATCACCTGGGGCAGGATCCCATTCCATTTGGTCAGGAAGAGGTATTGAAGGTATTCTGGCGTCAGAGCGCCGGTGTCGTTGAGCGCTTTTTGCGCGTCAGCCTGACCCTTCGCCTGCGCGATTACGGTTTGGGCGTCAATCTCTGCCTGCGCCAGCTTCTGCTTGGAAGTTTCCACCTGCTGCTGCGCTACCTGTTTTGACTCAATCGCTTGCTGGTACTCCGCAGAAAAGTCAACGTTGACAATGTTGAAGTTTTCGACCACAACAAAGTAGGGCTCCAATTGCTTAGTTAGCTTTTCTTCAGCCAAAAGCCGGACTTCGTCACGCTTGGTGATCAACTCTTCTGCCGTGAATTGGGCTGTTACAGCTTTGAAGGTGTTCTGAATCGCCGGCGCGACGATGATGTTGGCGTAATCCGCGCCAATCTTCTCATAAACTTCCTTGGCGCGGGTGCCGTCCAGGTGATAGTTAACCGCAATAATTGAGGTCACTACCTGCAGGTTTTCGGACACAGCTGTCGCCTGAGCTTCATCCTTTTGCGTTCGCACATTCATCAACACCACGCGTTCCACGAATGGGAGCTTAAAATTAATCCCGGGGTAAGAGACCCGATCGACCGCGCTAAATTGCAGAACCACGCCGATATTTCCTGCCGGAACTTCATAAAACAGCGAAGTTGCCAAAATGATTACCGCCAGAGCAATTAAGATTATTGGTACCACCCGCTTGTTTAGCTTCACACTTTTAGCGGGGTTTGAATTTGCTGTTGAAAATTTTCCATCGAACATAGTGTCACCTCTTTCATGCTAATTATTTCATATATTTGTTAGAGTTGCGATAGATTATCTAAGGTGTCCGAGGAGTACATCGTAGATACCAGAAATAAGGTCGAAACTTACCAATTCCCAGGCTTTACTTGATACAATTTCGGGCATGCAAAAACACATTGAACCACACGATATTATCAAGGAAGATCCCTCGTCCCAACCCGGCTTGCTCCCAGACGAACCCAACCACTTCAACAACCGCCATGTCGGTTCAGTTGCCGCTGCACACAGCTTGCATGATATGTATTCTGGTTTCCTGCCGCCTCTACTTCCAATTTTGATCGAAAAATTAGGCCTCACCAACCTGGGTGGGGGTTCTCTGACCCTGTTTTACAGCTTGCCCTCCCTTTTGCAACCCCTTATTGGTTCCCTGGCAGACCGACACAATCTGAGAATACTGGTCATCCTGGCGCCATTCATAACTGGAACCATGATGAGTTTATTAGGCTTGGCAACAACACCTGTGGTAATGATGGCAATGTTGATTTTGGCTGGCTTGAGTTCGGCTTCACTACACGCGATTGGTCCGGCATTAAACAGTAAATATGCCGGGCAAAAACTCGGAAGAAGTATGAGCTTTTGGGTCAATGCCGGCACTTTGGGTTACGCGTTGGGTTCACTCTTGTTAGTCACAGTTTACGATTTTCTGGGATTATCAAAATTGCCCATTCTCGCGATTGGCGGCGCAATTGCCTCTGTATTAATCTGGTTTGGTTTAAAAAATGCCAACACCTGCGCTTATTCATCAAAAAAACAAAAAAACTCCCCCAAACATTGGGGCAAAATACTGAAAGTCATGCTGCCTATTGCTTTCATCGTCGCCACCCGGGCAATGATGACTGTGATGCTCTCAACCTATTTCCCGGCGTTTCTGCGTGAAAGGGGCGCCAGCACTTGGGTGTCCGGCGCTGGAATGACCCTGCTTTTAGTCGCCGGGGCATTTGGGTCTTATCTTGTTGGAAGTCTAAGCGATAGATTCAGCCGGGTCCATATTTTGGGATTTGTTACTACCGCACATTTTGCGTCGATGCTTGTTTTCCTGCGTACCGACAACTGGTTGCAGTTACCAATTATCCTGGTGATTGGTTTTCTTGAAATTGCGGCTTTGCCAGTTTTGATGGCAATGGTTCAGGATAGCTTTATAGAAGACAGAGCATTCATCAATGGCCTTTTCCTGGCTACGAACTTTGTGGGTACATCCCTGGCGATTCCCCTCGTTGGTCGCATTGCTGATTTATATAGTTTTCAAACCGTTTTCCAACTTGCAGCCTGGATTTTACCTTTTGGTTTATTGAGTATGGCCTGGATTTATCGCATTAATAAGAACAGCCGGCTGGTTTAGAGCCGGCTCTCTAATATTCTAAAAGTTTTTATATTTGAGACGCACACGGACTGACCGCCGATCTCCCGATGATGAAATGTAAACGGCATACCGACATACCTTGCATCGCGGACACAGGTGCAAAAGAAGCTCGCGATGGCGGAATTTGTTTGGTAGGGCGAGCTTGAGGGCACCTTGAACAACGTGATGGACAAGCGTATCGTGCCCTCAATCCGCCGACAACGGTGCTTTGGGTGGGGACATTTTTTACATACCCCGATGGCGTCTATGACCATTGTTGAGATCACCGGTAGGGGCATTGCAGTCTGCGGTAGGGCGGAATGCACTTTTTTTGCGCACTCCGCCGATAGGTCAATGACGGAGTGAGCCTGCGCAAGATCATCACTATTCCAGCGTCGATTGGCAGTCTCATTCCGGCCTATTTACTACTTTTCAGAGCGTTCTCTACTACTCAGAAATTTCTGTCTTCTCGCCAGTGTCCTTACTTGGCACACAAAACAATGATCAGCTCAATAATTAATGCCAATTGTATTGATGCAAGGGCGAATTGAACATTCCCTCATCCGGCCTGCGGCCACCTTCCCCCAGGGGAAGGCTGAATTTTGCAGATCATGTCGGTGTCCTCGGTGAGACTGCTTGCGTCCCTGTTGGAAAGCCCCCACGTGGGACTAGAAATGCGGACTGACCGCAGGTCTCCACACCCATCACCGTATTAACAAATAGGTCGGGTTGAGAGACTCAACCCGACCTAAACTATTTAGTCTCAGTCTGGTAACTGCTTCTTACTGCCCTCCATCGGCAGCGCAGCGGAATCCCAGGTCTGAGCCGCTATAGAAGCTCAGGTCATATGCCCGGCTTGTGAGGCGTGCGTTCAGCCAGTTGGCAGTCCAGCCACCACCACGGACTGTCCGTAGCTGATTGGCTTCTTCGACTAAAGGATTCTCGGTTGGGCTGACACTGTAGAAATCTTCAATGTAACTATCTGCCACCCATTCCCAGACGTTTCCGGTCATGTCCATCACGCCGAACTCACTCGCCCCCTCCGGGTAACTCCCCACAGCCACGGTGTCTCCCACACAGGCTGTCATGCTGGGGTCGTAATAAGTGTTCGCTTGAGAACAGTCGGGGTTATCATCTCCCCATGCATAAGTCTTTGGGGTCGTACCACGTGCTGCCAACTCCCACTCTGCTTCAGTTGGAAGACGTTTTCCAGCCCAGGTGCAATAGGCAATTGCATCGTCCCATTTGACATTGATCATCGGAAAGTTGGCATATTCGGGGTTCTCATAGTAATCCACCCGTGCCTGGGATGCAGTCACAAGAGGTGCGCCACAATCCCCGGCGGCCACACATTCGGCATATTGGGCGTTGGTGACCTCATAAATATCGATGGCAAATGCCGACAGACTCACCAAATGCTGCGGGAGTTCATCGTTGGGGCAGCCATAGCCGTTGTTGTGCTCCGGATCGCAGCCCATCAGATACTCTGTTGCCGGAATCAGGACCATCCCCTCGGTTACCACAAATTCGGCTGGCTCTTCAACCAGTTCCTCAACCGGCTCAGCCGGCACTTCGGAAATTGGTTCAACGATATCTGTTGGGATGATTTCAAGCTCCTCGTCAACTGCCGGCTGGGCCGGCTCGAGTGGCGTTTGCATGATGCAACCGGATAAAAGTAACATCAACAATAAAACTGATAAGATTTTGAGAGACATTGTGAACCTCCAACACTTCAAACAATCAGGAAAGACAAACATCCCTCATTTATACTATAGTAAATTCACAGCCAAATCCCAAATCGAATTATTTGACCGGGCTTGAATACCTTAAATTGATTGGGATTTTCTTGAAATTCGAGGAAGATATCAGCACCTGCAAGTTGAAGCTACGGTCCCAATCAAATGGGTAGATAAAACCAATGAAATGTGTGGACTTCAGGGAAATAGAGACATCAAATCTGCCAACCCTTCAGGATAGCTTGAAAGGGTTCAATCCAGTATCTATTGAACCCCTATGCTTTGTTGTTCCAAACTCATCGCCGGATTGGATGTGGAATTACTTCTTCACGATTCGCAAAGTTGGTACCATATCCAATACCGGCCTACGAAAAGACTGCCCATTTAGACTATGAAGCTATCCCTGCAACAGACTTTTTTTTGTTGGCAAGATAGGTAACAAAGCCTTTATTCAAAAAAAATTAAATACTATTTTCGTTCAAGCAATTCTGCAGTAAGTCGGGTATTTTCTTCAATATCGATGGCAAGATGCAATAGTTCGGCACAAGTTTTGAACATGGCGAAGAAAAGCACACCTGAGAGGATGCCAGCCAGAACCATCAAGAACCCTTCCCGCCCACCAATTCCCATTGCCGCAACAATGCCACCAAGCACACTTAAAACCAGGAATATCCAGGCCCAAATGCTCAGAAAGGTGGAGATGGTGCGCAGCGTCTTATAGCGTGTTTCGATCATAACCGGCACATTCGCGGAGCCATTTCTGGGGGCTTGGCTTGCATAGGTTGGTGGAGGAGGAGGGGTTGGAGCAGATGGCGTCAGTCCTTCCAGAGAATACCCACAAGAGGTACAAAAAACAGCGTTATCTTCATTAATTGTTTTACAACGCGGACAAGTTATAGACATGAAAACCTCCTGAAAAAGATAGATACTGCTAGATAAAATTCAGTTTTGGTTGAGACGGCCTGATTATGTAGCTCTGTGAATTCAATCGGAAACTTAACCACCTCCTGGCTTGCATATGTTACATGCAACAATTTTGGTGCTGACGCGCCCATCTCCCGGGTTGAAATAATACTTCTTGGCGGATTCTTTCTGAGGGCATTGATGCGTGAGAATATTATACTTGGCTTATGCACAATTCTGATGGTGACTTTTCTTCAAATTAGAACAAATAACAACTCCTCGCAAGGAGGAGTTGTGTGGGCGCTAGAGGGCTGTGCGCAGCCCCCTGTAAGGGCGAAACCTCCGACCTGTGCGCAGCCATGGGAACCGTCATTAAACAAAATCACCGGACAAACCGGTGAATTGTGTGGGCGCTAGAGGGCTCGAANNATGTGAACCGTGCGCTCTAACCAACTGAGCTAAGCGCCCAAAGTGCCGTGATTATAGCAAACCTGATTGAATTTGTCCACAAGCATTTTTAACTGCCCGGCGTTTCATAGCGCGCCAATTACACTCTCCACATCAACGCTCTCATCCAGAACCATTGAGAAATCCTTTTTACCTTCAACGGCGGCTTTAACTTTATTCGCCATGCTGGCATCACCAAGCAGGATTGAGCCGATTATCTTCCCATCGCGGAAAAGGAAACTCTTGTATCTGCCGTCCTTGCCTTCCGCCACCAGCCTGTCTCCTTCCTGGCTTGGAGAGAATTGTCCAATACTGAAAACATCCACGCCCAAAACCTTGAGCCTGGTGGAAGGCGGGTCGCCCAAAAAACTGGTTTCTTTGCCAGCCGCGTTCTGCCCGGCAATGGTTCCCTGGTTCTTAGCCGGGATCCACAAACCATAGCTTCTGCCATGGAACTCGGTCAGGTCTCCTGCTGCGAGGATATCCGGGTTGGAAGTGAGCATGTGCTCATTCACCACAACACCCCGGTTGACAGCCAAACCTGCCGATTTCGCCAGCTCAAGGTTAGCCGAAACGCCCGTGCTGATCAGCACCAAATCCGCCGGCAGCACCTGACCATCCGCCAGTTCCACGCTCTCGACCTTCGCATCGCCGTGCAGCGCTTTGGTCATCGCCGGAACGATCACCTTGATCCCAAGGCTTTCAATCTTCTCCTTCAGGATGGCGCTGGCCTGGACGTCCAGCTGGCACGGAAGGAGCCAATCGAGCCCTTCCAACACCGTCACATCCGCGCCCTGCCGCGCCACAGCCCCAGCCACCTCGAGCCCGAGTAGTCCACCGCCAATGCAGACTACCTTTGCCTGGTGCCGGGAAACATCCAGAATTAAATCAGCGTCGTCAAGCGTTCGCAGGGTCTGTACGCCTTCCAGATCCTTGCCGGGGAATGGCGGGACGTTCGGATGAGCGCCTGAAGCCAGGATCAGCTTGTCATAAGGCAGTTTTTGACCATCTGCCAGGGAAATTTGCTTTGCCTCAGCCTCAATCGCCTCTACGTGCGTATTGAGCAGGATGGTGATGTGGTTCTGTAGGTACCATTGCTGGTCGTGCAACGTGAGTTTTTCGCGCTGCACCTCGCCTGCCAGGTAGCGGGTGAGGCTCATGCGAAAGTAAGGCAGATAGTGCTCCTCGGAAATTAATGTGATATCAGAATCCTGTTGGAGAGCATGAGCTGCTTCCGCAGCGCTGACGCCCGCAATCCCTCCGCCGATAATGATGATCCGTTTGTTGGTTTCTGGTTGTGACATAATCTCTCCTGCACGCGTTTCTGATGATAATTTTAATGACCCGGGATTGACTTTGCTATCTCTTGTAACGTGTTAAATCATAGGTTGTCCAAAAGGGATAAAAACAGACGGAGCCTTTCAAAGCTCCCTTCATTACAAAAATTTGCGCTTTATAACTCAGACTACATGCTGCGACAGCTCATAGCAGAAGGCTCTGAAAGCTCATAAATTGGCAGCACCGATCGCTTCCCCGAGGGAATATTGCTGCCACCACTGAAATCCGGGTAATACTCCTGAAATTCGTCAGGGATCCTATACTGATAATTTTGATTTATTGGGACAAAAAAGGCAAATATCAAGACAATCGCTACAATGATCGCGACAAAAAACACGAGGCAGCCACAACTGCAACAAGCGCATCCACTGCCACTTCCACCTTCCATGATCGACCTCCTTGGTTGCTCTGATCTAATTGTAAGACAAATTCATCAAGCTATTGCCATCCGGACATGCTGATTAACCGAACGATCCATTTTTGCGCAGACTGGTCTTCACTTATCCTATCCCCAGGCTGAGGATCAAAATCCAGAGAATGATAGAGAAAAACACTGACCACTCAGAAATTGCAAATTTCCAAACCTGTGGACGTTTTACGTCCTCTGTGGACAAAGGTTCATCAACTTTATCACGCACATTCCACATGAGGCCCAAAAAGCTTGCAAAGGCAGCCACGGGGATCAGACCAACCAAACCATAGAAAAGCGAGACCACGCCTTCACCCTGAGGAGGGAAAAGGATCGCGAGGGAAAAAATCAAAACCATCAAGAGCCCCCCACGGAAGAAGATGATCGCCGCAGTGGTGTGTGGTTTGATATTATCCATCGGGAAGATGCCCACCATCATCAGTCCGACCCCGGTCACGACCCCAAAGAGCATTCCCAGTTTAGCCAAAAAGCCGGGCAGGCCAAGCCCGAGTGAGATGGCAGCAAGCATCAGCCCAATGCCGCTGATGATGATGCTCAGGTTGAAGATCCACGCCCAGCGTGAAACACCGCGTTCGCCAAGCTCAGAAATAAAATGATTGAGAAAAGAATACTTTTCGCCGTCTTTCCCGCGATAAACCGCCCCGGGCAGTATGACTCCCAGAAGTCCAAAAAAGACTCCAATCAAACCTGTAACCCTGAAGACCGTAAGATCGCCAAGCCATTCCAACATACTCACCTCACCTTTGCTCTATACTATAGCGCATTTTTATCAAAAAAATTCAATTTCGTGTCAATATTAAGCTTCGCTTGCGCACTTTTGGAGACCATGAGATCAAGCCAGACAGTCGCCTTTCCACAGGCCGAAAAATGCGCAAAAGCTGCCGGAGTGCCTTATAATTGAATGAATCGTTTTAGAGGAGTACATTATGAAACCTATTTCGCTGACCGGCATCAAACCCACCGGCAATCCGCACATCGGCAATTATTTTGGTATGTACAAACCTGCCATTGCCCTGACCGAAAATTACCTCGGTCTCTATTTCGTTGCCGACCTTCACGCCCTCACCACCACCCCCAATCGGAAAGAACTGCAAAACCTGATCCATAAGGTCGCTGCTGTCTGGTTGGCTCTGGGGCTGGACCCGGATAACAGCGTTTTCTTCCGTCAATCAGACATCCCCCAAATCCCTGAATGTACCTGGATGCTCGCCTGCCTCACCAGTAAGGGCTTGATGAACCGCGCCCACGCCTATAAGGCTGCCGTGGATAAGAATCTTGAAGCCGAGCGCGACCCGGACGATGGCATCAACATGGGGCTTTACAACTATCCGGTCCTGATGGCTGCGGACATCCTGCTTTATGGATCGGACGTGGTGCCTGTGGGCCCCGATCAGAAACAACACATCGAAATCACGCGCGACATTGCCGAAAATTTTAACCGCACCTACGGCAAGACGCTTAAGCTGCCAGAAGGGCTCTTCCCCAAGGGTCTGCAGGACGTGCCGGGCATTGACGGGCGCAAAATGAGCAAAAGCTACGGCAACACCATCCCGATCTTTGGAGATGAAAAGACCATTCGCAAACAGGTCATGCGTATCGTCACGGACAGCCGCACCCCAGAAGAACCCAAGGACCCCGAAGGCGACAATCTGTTCCAGATTTTCAGCCTTTTTGCCACCCCCGAACGGACTGAAGAAGTCCGTCAGCACTACCTGGCTGGTGGCTTGGGATACGGCACATTGAAACAGGAATTGGCTGAAACCATCCTGGCATACTTTGGCGACGCACGGCAGGAGTTCAACGATTATATGCAAGATACTGCCGCGTTGGATGCCGTCCTGGCACGCGGCGCTGAAAAAGCTCGCGACATTGCCATTCCAGTGCTGAAACGCATGCGCAAGGCAGCGGGAATAGACTTTTAATGACCACAAATTCTTCAGTTAGCTCCACACCCATCAGCACCACTGAACGCAGCAAGCTCAGCAATCAGGCGGTCTCACTGGCGCTGATTTTTAATGTGTTGTTAGCGATTCTGAAAACAGGCATTGGCATCCTGGGGCATTCTCCCGCTTTGCTGGCAGACGGCATCAACAGCACTTCGGATGTAGTTTACAACATCTTTGTCTCGATCTTCGTGCGAGCCGCTCATAAACCCGCCGATGAGGAACACCCCTATGGGCACTCGCAATTCGAAAGCGTTGGCGCATTGGTCGTCGGCGCCTTTGTAATTACCACCGCGATTACCATTTTTTGGGACGCCATCAACTCTCTGTATGAATTTTTAAAAGGGATCAGTGATTTTACCGGAAGTGCCCAATATACGCTCTACGCGGCCTTATTTACAGTGTTAATCAAATGGGTTCTGACTGTTTACACCCGTAAGATCGGCAAGAAAACCAATAATCCTTCAGTCATTGCACTGGCTCAAGACCACCGCAATGACATATTCTCGGCTTTAGCTGCGGTAGTCGGCATCACGATGAGCCAATTCGGCTATCACTGGGTGGATCCCCTGGCTGGGGCGATAGTGGCGATTGTCATTCTCAAAACGGGGCTTAGTATACTGCGCGATTCAACTGACGATCTGATGGATACGCTTCCTGGAAAAGCTCTGAATGAACAAATTCGCGAACTGATAATCCAGGTTCCCGGAGTGCAGGCAATCGACTCAGTCAAAGCACATCGTTTTGGGCAGTATCTGGTGATCAACCTGGCAATATTCGTGGATGGTTCAATTAGTGTCGATCAAGGGGATGCCATTTCGGATCGCGTAGAAAAAGCATTGGTGACCAGTATTGATTATGTACGCGCCGTGCATGTGCATTTTCACTCAAAAGCTGGTACACAAGCCTGAAAAGGAAGCTGTCAAGCCTGTGGGTCTGATATGATTAAGCCTGACAAAACTACATAAGGAGCATTCACATGAACAATTTCGAGTTCTATAATCCTACACGAATCATTTTTGGCAAGGGGACCATCGCCAAACTGAGCAAGCGTGTCCCTCGCAAAGCCAGGGTCATGCTGGTTTACGGCGGCGGGTCCATCAAAGAAAATGGTATTTACGACCAGGTAATGGATGCGCTCAAGAAGCACGAAGTAATCGAGTTTGGCGGCGTCGAAGCCAACCCCGATTACGCCACACTGATGAAAGCCGTCAAAAAGGTGCGGAAAAAGAAAGTAGATTTTCTGCTGGCTGTAGGCGGTGGCTCGGTAATTGACGGTACAAAGTTCATCTCCATGGCAAGCCCCAATGAAGACATTGAACCATGGGATATCATCGCCCGCAAAATAGCAAAGGACTTGAAAAAGGTTATACCTTTTGGAACTGTTCTGACCCTTCCCGCAACTGGTAGTGAGTTTAATCGTAACTCGGTCATCTCTCGCCGAGAGACCGGAGAAAAGCTTTCTTTCGCCAGTGACCGTGTCTATCCCAAGTTTTCCATCCTGGACCCTGAAACCACCTACTCTCTGCCCCAGGATCAAATTCGTAATGGGCTGGTGGATGCCTTTGTGCACATTATGGAACTGTACATGACCTACCCGGTGGACGCAATCGTGCAGGATCGACAGGCTGAAGCGCTCTTGATGGCTATCATGGAAATGGCTCCGGCAGTTCTTGAAATGGATCCTCCGAATTATGATGCCCGCGCTAACTACATGTGGGTTTGCTCCAACGCGCTCAATCACCTGATCGGTGCTGGTGTGCCGCAGGACTGGGCTACGCATAGCATTGGGCACGAATTGACCGCACTCTACGGCCTGGCGCATGCCGAAACATTGGCAGTTGTTTTGCCCTGGCTGCTTTGGTACAAGCGCGAGCAAAAACGCGACAAATTGCTGCAGTACGGGTACCGCGTGATGGATCAGAAGATGCAGAAATACTCCGAACGCATCGACCGCACGATTGAGGCGACCGCAGCTTTCTTCCAGAGCCTTGGTATGCCCACCACCCTCAGCTCTTATGGAGTCGATCCCGACGAAGCCGCTGAGAAGGTGCAGGCACGTTTTGAAGAACGGGACTGGAGCCTGGGTGAGCACGACGATATCACCGGAGCCGACGCCGCGGCAATTCTTCGGCTGAGTAGATAAGGATTGCGGGTCCGTCACTGCGAGCCCCGATTCTGTAAAGGGTACTGACCTGCCACTACGGAAGGGGCGTGGCAGTCTGCAGTTCCGTTTTTTTCTATTCCCCTTGTTAAGATCACCGGTAGGGGCGAAGCATTTCAAAAATAATGCATTCCTATTTTTAAGCCATCTTTAAAGAATGCTTCGCCCTTACGTCTGAAATCCGCATGTCTAGTCGTAGGGCGAGATTGAGGGCACCGTAAACAATGTAATGGACGAACGTAAAGTGCCCTCAATCCGCCATTGAAACGGTTATGTATTGTAAAAAATGTTTTTGTGAATGACCAATGATTCTACGGCGGATTGGAAGCACATCAAGTCCTTTACACAATGATGATTGTAGCGCTTCCAATCTCGCCCTACCAGGACCACTAAAGATCGCCGCGCAAAACTGGCTCGCGATGACGGAGTGAAAGGCAGATCGCCACACCCTGCAGGCACAACCGGCTATGCAAGGCCGAATTACTTCCCTCTCAAGAAGCGCTTCAACCAGGCAAAGAGCAACTTGGCGACCATCACCAGGTAATAGAACCAGTTAAATAAGAAGAAATGCTTCCTGGCGAAGTGTTTGCGATAGTAAAGGTAATATGAGCGGTGCCACTGGAAAATCGAGTGATAAGGGTTGGTTTTTGAGCCGCCTCCACCCCCGTAGTGAATGACGCTGCTCAGGGGCACGTACATCACCTTCCATCCAGCCTGCCGCACCCGTATGCAGAAATCACTGTCCTCCTGGTAAGCAAAAAACTGTTCGTCCAGGCCGCCAATCTTTTCATAGACTTCACGCCGAATGAACATGCAAGAACCTGAAACCGCCTTCACTTCCGCGACCTCATCTTCCGAAAGCCAGGACTGCAGGTAACCGTTGAGGGCTTTGTTTTTGGGGAAGAGCTTTCCCAGCTTCAGAAAATAGCCGAATACCTCAACCGGGCGAGCATCCCCCCGCCGGGACTGCTGCTGGAAGCTGCCATCCGCATTGAGCACTTTTGGAATGCTAATACCTGCTTCGGGGTTGTCCCTCAGGTAGGCAATTTGCGGCCCAAAACAATCTTCAGTCAGCAAAGTGTCAGGGTTGAGCAAAAGCAGAAATTCACCTTTGGCAAGCGCCATTGCCTGGTTGTTGCCCCGGGTATAGCCGAGGTTACTCTGATTGGCGATCAAAGAAATTTCCGGGTAATGCTGCTCTATCCAATCCACCGTGCCATCGGTGGAGGCGTTGTCCACGAGGATCAATTCGTAACGCAAGCCTTGGGTGTATTTTTTTATCGAAGCCAATAAAGGCTCCAGGTAACCCAACGCGTTCAAGGTCACCAGGCAAATGGATAGGTCCATCATGCCGCCTCCCCTTCTGCCCGGGAAACCTCTATTCCAGCTTCGATCCGTGTGCGTCTTATGTGCGTATCAATGGCATGCACCAGATGGGCACCAAAAAAGAGGATATAGCCGCTCAAGTAAAGCCAGAACATCAATGCGATGATAGAAGCCAGAGAACCATAAATAATTTCGTAATTGGTAAAACCGCTCGAGATCGCCCAGCCAAGCAGTCGGCTGGAAAGTTCCCAGAGGACTGCTGTCACCACCGACCCAATCATGCGCGCTTTGAAAAGAATATTGGTGCTTTGAGGAATCCAGCTATAAACCGCCAGGAACAAAATAATCTTCAAAACAAGGGGGACGATTTTTAGCCAATCCACCCAATCTTTTGTCGAAGTGATCAGTTGGCCAAAAAGCGCATTCCCATCTGATGTAAAAATCTCAACAACCGTGCTGAAAACCAACGAAGCGCTGAAGAGCAGGATCATCAATAAAATGATCAGCAGAGCCATGCCCCGGCTTTTGAGAAAGCCTGGGCGACTGCCTTTGGGAAAAGCACGGTTGACGTTTACGATGATTTTTTCAAAGACATTGGAGCCCGACCACAGCAAGGAAATGACAGCAACAATGGTTACCTGACCACGCATATTGAGCACAGACGTAATCTGATTGTTGACAGTGTCAGCCGAGATGGGGATCCACTGAGTGATGATCTCCAGCAATTCAACCTTAACCAGCTCACCTTCCAAAAACATCGAACCAACAGACACAACAGCCAGAAGCAAGGGGAAGATGGAAAAGAGTCCATAATAAGCCAGGCTGGCGGAGGCTTGAGCCCCGCGCATGAGGTTAAAATTGTTCAAAGCATGGCGAAGAATGCCCAAAGCTCCGCCCAAACGATCATTAATATTCAGGTAAAAACTACGAACGCGACTCTTTAGCTCACCGCGACGCTCGCTCCAGGCTTTGATATTTTTTTTGAGACGTTGAAACAAAGCTGCCATAGCTTGATTATAAGCGCAACCGAATTTACTGCCAGACCTCGCCGCCCTTGGGTAATTCGGGCAGTTCAAGCCAGCCAGTGCCAGCCCGGAAGCAGCCCGCGCCAAACAAAGCTTCGAACTCGCACTCTCCAGGCAGATTTAGGGTCGGAATTTCGAGACGCATGGGGGGATGCGCCTGCTCAGAGCGGTTGGCAGTGATCAAGACCCACTCTTCCCCCAAAACGCGGGCGAATATCAGCAAGTCCTGGTCAAAGTACAGCGTCCTGAATTCTCCGTTTGCCAGAGCCGGGCTTTCCCGCCGAAGTGCAATCAGCTCTTTATAAAAACCGAGAATCTCCCCGTCCCATTGTTCTTCATTCCATGGGAAACAGTTGCGCGAGGCAAAGCCTTCCTCATCGGTCAGACCAATTTCATCACCATAATACAGGCAGGGAACACCGGGGAAGGTAAACTGCACGATTGCTGCCAGGTGGCTGAGGGCTTTGTCGCCATGCAGCAGGGTAAGCAAGCGCGGAGTGTCGTGGCTGTCCAGCAGGTTAAACTGCTGCAGGGCAATCTGCCAGGGGATGGATGCGAGGTTTTCGTTCCACGCCTGCAGCATGGTGCTGGTATCCCAGGGGATATCTGTTTTCAAAACAGTTTCGCAGCGTAAAGCATCCTGCTCGTAGTCTATCAGCCAGTGCAGAATCGGGTCAGCAAAACCTGTGTAATTCATGACCGCGTCCCAACCATCCCCCTGGAGTTGTTCCGTAGCCTCAAAGAAGTTTTCACCCATCAAGTAAGCGTCAGACGAAACGCGCTTAACCGCCGCACGAATCGCGTGCAGCAATTCAAGGTTGATCTGATGTTCATCCTGCCGGCCGAGCATGTTGCCCACATCAACCCGCCATCCATCCGCGCCAAAGGGCGGCTTGAGCCAAAAGGCGAAAACAGAATCCTCGCCTTCGATCATCTCGCGGCGCAGAGCCTGGCTGGCGTAATTGAGCTTGGGCATGTGACCAAAACCCATCCAGGAGATGTAATTCTGCTTATTTTCCGCGAAGTAAAAATGAGCCTGCTCTTCGCTCTCGCCTTCCTGAGAAGCAGATTGGAACCATGGATGCATAATGCCGCAATGATTCGGGACGATATCCAACAGGTAGCGCATATCCCGCTGGCTGAGAGCCTGGCGCAGTGAAACCAGTGCCTGGTCGCCGCCCAAAACAGGATCCACTTCGCGGAAGTTGATAACATCGTAACGATGATTGGTGAAGGCGGTGAAAATGGGGTTAAGGTAGAGGGCGTTGATGCCCAGCTGCTCAAGATAATCGAGGTGGGCCTCAATCCCCGCCAGGTCGCCTCCATAAAAAGGCATCAAGCGACGCTCTTTGGGTGCGGCTTCGCCCCAGGGGAAAGTTTTGCGCGTATATCGGTAACGCGTGTCGGTTTCTTCGATGGGGTCGTTATTGGGGTCGCCGTTGGCAAACCGATCCGGAAAAATCTGGTAAAAAACGGATTGCTGCAGCCATGAGATTGGCTGAAAGCCTGCCAGGAGCTTGAAGTCGAAGATCGCAAGCGGCGTGTGCAGGCTTAGGCCGAGCGCGTTCAGCCACCAAACCCTGCCTTCAGTTTGGATGGCAAAGCGATAGGTCAGGCGCGGCTCATTGACCCTGAGGGGAGCCTCCCAAACGCGGTAGCCATCCTCCGCGGACTGCGGCAGCATGGCAGTGAACTGCTGTTCACCATTGGGGATCGTGCGCAAAACGACCTGGTCGGGCTTAGCCTGGCTGGGAATCAGCAGACGCACGCTGATCGTCTCTCCCAGGGCAGGATTTGGGTTGGAAAGATAATCGGCAGTGGGCGCGTGCAGCACGTGCGCAAGCCAGGAAGGCTGAGTGGTATTAGTTCTTTTCACAAGAGTTAATCATACCAAGATTTACAATTGGTTGATGCATCAAGTTTCCAACTGGCGGGTACAATTGAAGTTGAGGTGAGTGATGGACACGAAATGGATCAAGGCATATTACAACGCGCGCGGATTACAGTGGGCGGACCAAAAGAGCGCGCTCTTGTTCTTCCTCTCGGAGGTTGGTGAGCTGGCTGAAGCTTATGCCGAGGTGGAAGGGGCTGATTTGGACGGCGAGGAAAATGACCTGCTGGAGCGTTTTGCTGCCCTGGGTCTGGAAGCTGACGAGATCGTTTCGCGCAAGCCAGGCTGGATTCGTAACAACGACCGCCTGCGCAAGCAGAACATCGCACATGAAGCCGCCGATTGTAACATGATGCTTTCCGTGTTTATGGAGTCCTATGCCAAGCTCTCGCCCGATGATGCCCTGCGTGAGAAGATGGCGCTGAAACTTGGGTGTGATTTGGATGAATTGGTTACGTTTCTCGGGATTGATTAATTTTGATCGTGCCGGTCTGTGACCGCGCACGGACGTCACTGCGAGCCCCGATTCTGTCAAGAGTACTGACCTGCCAGTAAGGAAGGGGCGCGGCAGTCTGCAGTTCCGTTTTTTTATTCCCCTTGTTAAGATCACCGGTAGTGGCGAAGCATTTCAAAAATAATGCAATCCTATTTTTAAGCCATCTTTAAAGAATGCTTCGCCCTCACGTCTGAAATCCACACGGCTAGTCGTAGGGCGAGATTGAGGGTATCGTAAACCATGTGATGGACGAACGTAAAGTGCCCTCAATCCGCCATTGAAAGGGTTATTTATTGCTAAATGTTTTTTGTGAATGACCAATGATTTGACGGCGGATAGGAAGCACATCAAGGCCTGTGCATAATGATGATCGCAGTGCTTCCAATCTCGCCCTACCAGGACTACTGCAGATCGCCACGCAAAAGATCTCGCGATGACGGAGTGAAAGGCAGATGGCCACACCCTGCCTCGCAAAGAGTCCTATGTTTTCCCATTCAACGGTTTGAAGCCCTCACCAAGAGCCTCGTTGGCATGCCCCACCACCATGAACGCGTCGGGGTCGGCATCCTGCACGAGGGTCTTCAATCGAATGACCTCCCCCGCGGTGACCACACAAAAAACAATCGGGCGGTCTTTCATCGTATAACCGCCTTTAGCCCCGATGATGGTGGTGCCGCGGCCAAGTTGCTCGGTGATGGCTGCCACCACTTTTTCAGTTTCATCCGTGATGATCATTGCCTCGCGGATAACATTGGTACCCTGCGAGATCATATCCGCGGCCACACCGCTGAGGTAAATCATGATCAAGCCATAAAGAGATTTTTCCCAACCGAAAAAGAAGCCTGCCAGCAAAACGGCGAACGAATCGGTGATCATGTAAGCCAGCGAAATCGACATGCCCATGCGCTGATTCAAAATACGCCCAAGGATGTCGGTTCCGCCGCTGGTGCCGCGCCCGAGGTAGACCAAACCCAAACCAACGCCCAGCAGAAGCCCGCCATAAAGGGAATTGAGCAGGATATCTTCAGTAAATGGGGCTGACCCAGTCCATTCAACCAGGATGTCTGTGAAGACTGTGTAGGAAAGGACCGAGAGAATGGTGCGAAGGGCAAAACGCGGCCCNNAGGTAGCGCCAGCCGATGATGAAAAGCGGGATATTCGCCAGCAGGGTGATCATCCCAACCGGGGTGCCCCAGAGGTAATATAACAATTGAGCAATACCGCTGATCCCCCCGCCAACCAGCTGTGCCGGTATCAGGAAGGTTCGCAGAGCCAGGGCCTGAACCAGCCCTCCCAAAATGATCATGAGGTAATCGCGGATTGACCGCCAACTGAAATCCAGCTGTCTAAAAAAGTTCCTGATTTTCACATCAACTCCATCGCTTCTAAGCGCGCTGTGATTATAAACCACCCGCAGCGATTAGCGCGAGGCTGTTCAGTGCGGGTTGTGGTGGCGGCAGAGCTTGCTTCGAATGACGCAAATTGCCTGCCGCGTTCTTCCGTTTTAATCCCTTATTTTCCCACTATGGGAAACCAATAGTGATGCGTGAAGCTTGGATCATAAATTAAGGTATAGATGGTTTGCCAGGCGCTCCAGAGTCCATGCCTGTCCTGGGTGCGGATGCGCAGGTAGTAGGGCACGCCGGTGGGGATTGCCGGCGGGTTGTATTGATTGGCTGAGGTGCGCGTTCCGCTGGTGGCATTATTGTTGGTCCCCCAGTAAAACTCGTAAGTATCGACGGGATTTAACCCCACGCCAAGATCGTATGCTCCTGCCCAGGTGAAATTTGGATCGTTACACCAGGGCTGCGGCACGCCATTCCACGCCTGGCAGCCAACGTCTGTGACGTGCGGGTTGAGCGGAGGCTGATCGTCCACATAAAAACTCGCTGATTTCATGACTTCCCAATTGTCATTGAAGTCAACACTTCTGTAATCGATTGTCATCTCCCCGCTTCCACTCACCGCAAATGGTCCCGAGTATTCCTGCCAACTTCCGGCGTTTACTCTATGGTAAGTTTTCTTCACCCCAACGGAATTATCCATGGCTGTCAAAGTGACTGTCACTGCAGTTTTGTACCATGGGTTGATGCCGATCGTACCGGATTCTGTGTAACTCGTAACCGGTGGAGTAAAATCAGAAGGAACTGCAACAACACCATCCAGTACGTTATTATCAATATTGATCGTCACGCCTGCCCAGGTTTCATTATGGTCGCCGGAATACTGATAAACGCGCTGGTGGTTGGACCAATAACTGTCTGCTAAATAATCGACATCAAAGACTGTCACATCCGGGCGATAGCCTGAAGGCGTGAACCACTCCGCAATCCAAACCACACTTGGTGGTGGTTGAAGGTTATAAATCTTATTATCATTAAGATTTCTGGAGGTCGCATACAACCCGGAGTAAATCCCGAGCGTCTGCAGGCGGTTTGTCCAGCCCTGGACGAACGCCCTGGCAGCCGCAGAACATGCAGAGGTGTAATAAAAATACTCAAGGTCGTAATAAACAACACTACCTGTTCCATCTGGATTGGTAAGTCCAAGCTCGAGAAGTTTGGCGGCTGCCTGATTGGCGTTATCAACACCCTGAGCATAAGCTGTAGCGGTATCATAAGAAAACCTATTGACAAAACCCGTACACGGAGCTTGTGGGCCTACCCAGGTTGGGATGAATCGCCAACCCTGATTGAACATTTGCTGCACGTAAGCAGCATTGAGCGCTGTGTTATCACAGGCACGTGAAACTCCACCAATGTAAAGATTCACAGCCTTGTAGGGGCTTCCGTTATACCAGGCTTGAAGTTTAGAAAGTGATGGGATCTCACAGGCGTCAAATCCATGCCCCTCAAACCTCTGGGCTGACTGAATGGTATTGTTCCATTGATCGTCATCAGTGATCTTTTGTAAGGTCCCCTCCTGGATGATTATCTCTTCTGCAGACAAAGCACCAGAGGGGAGACTTCCAATCACCCAACTCTCACCTCCATCCTGGCTTGAAAGCAGGAGGTACTTGTTTTCACAGGTCAGCGTGCTCATGGATAAATCCGCGTTGTCCGGCAAAAGATCTTGCTTGCAGGAGCCATTAGTCAACCCAACCCAAATGTTCTCACCATCAAAACTACTGAGCTGTGCAAAAGCCAGATTAGAACCGAATGATTCTCTCCAGGATTGCGAATTGATTGCGCCCGGCTCTTCCTCCCAGACCATTTCTACAGTCTGACTCGTAAGCACATTTTTTGACCTCAGGAAAACCAAATCCGGCTCAGTTCCTCCACCATTAATCCATGCAGGGAGGAGAATCTCACCACCCTGCCACTTGATTGGCAAACCCACAAGCTGCAAACCGTCCACTACAGATTGCGGCATCAAAGGTTGAAACACTTGCCACCTCTTACCACCATCCTGGGTTTGATATAACCGGCTTGGGTCTACTGGATCGCGCATGAAACCCACATTTTCATCCACAAAAACAAACTCTTCCGCTGCTGGTGGTTCCAATACCACCCAGGATAGACCACCATCGCTTGTTTTAAGTAGGATTCCTATGCTGAAGTTGCTGGAGGTTGCCTGCTTGATCAAAATCAAACCCTTATCATTATCTTGCCATTGCATATAGGCTCTTCCGAAAGGCACGTCCCCAAAATCGCGCGATTGGCTCGATAAAGTGATCGGTTGAGTCTGCCAGGTAGCGCCAGCATTGGTTGTCTTACGCAGGTCTAGCTGCCATTCTTCCCCATTTCTGCTTACCACAAGCATCTGTGCATCATTGGAATTTAAAAAATAGACATCCAGCAGGGATTCATTCTGATTCAATACAGGTGTTAAATCCTGCCAATCAACAGCGTTATTTACAGTGCGGAATACGCGGTTTCCTGATCTCAGCCAGCCAGTCGCCCCGCCTGTCAAAGCAAATTCTATTTCAGGAGAGTTTGACAAATTGGTCTTATTAAGTCTGCTATCAACACCAGTCACTGGTCGGCCAATAAGAGCTAGTATCACAAAAACAAGAACGACCAATCTAGTTCGATAATTTCTTACAGACATCTAAAACTCCTAATAGCAAACTTGTAAGTCAATAACCTGTATTTGTGAGATGCAATTAATATACCATGAGACAAACTACTATCCCTTTTTCTGAGCAAGTTCCGATACATGGGAGAGGATAGGGCTTTAGAAAAAAGCACATCGGGGTCAAGTCAGGATGATAGCGGTCAATATACTTCCTGGGGGTCAGATTGTCCAGAGCTTAGTGAGGACGGATATTGTTGTAGACCCATTCATATACTTGACACTGAACATATGTTCTGTTATTATTCTAATGTAAAAGAACAGAAAAGAAAGGCAGGCAGAGATGGCACGAAAACGCACAGGGTTAAGCCCCAGACACAAGAAAATATTGGCTTTCCTGGAAAGCTTCCTGGCCGAACGCGGCTATCCCCCCTCCATCCGGGAAATCGGCGACCACACCCAGATCAGTTCGACCTCAGTGGTCAACTATTATCTCAACCAACTCGAGGAAATGAATTACATTGAGCGGGAGAGCAACGTATCGCGCGGCATCAACTTGCTCAAGACCAGCCTTGCGAACACACTCGTGTCTATTCCACTGGTAGGTAATATCGTTGCGGGTGAACCGATGCCAGTGCCCGCTTCTGACTTCAGCTATTATGACCCTGACTCCGGGATCGACGTTGCCCGAAGTTTGCTGCCGGCAGGCGACCGCCCGGAAGACCTCTACGCCCTGCGCGTGCATGGCGAATCAATGATCGACGCCATGGTCAACGATGGCGACATTGTCGTGATGAAAAAGACCAACCAGGCTCGCAACGGGGAAATGGTTGCAATCTGGCTCAATGACCGCGACGAAACGACGCTCAAGTATTTCTATCTTGAAAACGGCCAGGTGCGCCTGCAGTCTGCAAATCCGACCATGAAACCAATCATCATCAGTGACCCCAGTATCGTTGAGATACAGGGTAAAGTTGTCCTGGTCATCCGCCAATTGGACCAGTAATAATTAATTATAGTGGGGAAAAGCTGAGCCACGCTTCCAGGTTCAGCTTTTTTATTCCTCTACCTTTACAAAGCAAAAATCGACTCCATCCTGGATTTACAATCAAACAATGCACATCATCCACTCAAAAGACAACACTCCTATCGCCTACGAAATTTCAGGCAGCGGACCCTTGCTCATTATCGTCACCGGCGCTCTCAACACCCATAACTTTGGCGTCCCGGGGGAGATGGTTCCATTCCTGCAGGACAGTTTCACCGTCCTCACCTACGACCGGCGCGGACGCGGACAAAGTGGCGATACCCCTCCTTACGCGATTGAGAAAGAAGTCCAGGACCTGGTGGCCTTGATCGACCACCATGGAGGAAAAGCCCACCTCTACGGTCACTCTGCTGGTGCAGCCCTGGCTCTTTTCACAGCGGCAAACTCCCCCGAAAAGGTGCTAAAGGTAGCCGCCTACGAACCCCCGATTAGCGGCGGCTGGCTGGAAAGGATTATGACTAACATTTGGATCCGCCAAATTGGCAAACAAGTGGCGAGGGGTGAAAACCTGGCGGTAGTCAAGCGCTTTATGCGTTTTGTGGGTATGGACGAACAACTGATCAAAGACACGCTCGCTTCGGAACACGGGCAAACTATCATCAATATGGCAGCCACCATCGCCTATGAAGCTGAGATCCAAAAGGCTTCCAGGGCCTTCTTTGAAGACCGGGCAAGAAAGCTGACAATGCCTGTTTTGATGCTTGCCGGAAGCAAAAGCTTCCAGACCGCCCCAGACATCATGACCTCCTTCACCCGAGCTATTCCCCAGGCGGAATCGCGCCTTCTGGAAGGGCAGACCCACTCGGTCGAAGCGGCCGTCCTCGCTCCAATCTTAGAATCATTCTTCAGGTAAGCCCTCCATCAAGAAGAAATTATTGGGTGTTATTTTCAAATCGCTCAATCCATCACAATATGTAATCACTGATGCAGTCGTACCAATGCACATAAGTTTGGTCATTAATGGTGTAACGTTTATTCTGAGGTAGTCGTTCACTCCATAGATGTCCATCTCTGATTTGCCAATCGTTGCGATTAAATCGTCGCCACAATACTGTCTTGCCATTCTGGTCAATAAATTGTTCGGTGGCTACCCCTTCGTCATAGGTTTCAATATCCATTACGCCCACCGTGTCGTAAGTCTTGCCATTGATCTCGACTTTGTAACGTCCGATAACATCCATCACTTGTTCAGCGCTAGGAGAAGTGAATGTGTCACCCTCTCGCTGGATTAAACCTTTATGGGTGAGATTAACTTCTTTTCCACAATTGTCCTCGCCAAACCCCCAATTAGGCAGGAAGTCCTCTCCGTCCAAGAAAGTATAGAACGCGTGCACATCTCCATCCTGATGGATCTCTGCCAGGTAACGGCAATGCGTTTCGGTTAACTGGGCGATAAATATTCGGTTATTCACGCCGCCGCTTGTGTTATGCGCAGAACCCAGGTCATGTTCTTTAGCCCAAATTTCAACTCCATGGATCCCATGAACCTTTGCCTTACCAATGACTTCTAATTCCATCCAGGAAGTCATCTGACGTTCGGGCCAATCATAAAGACCCCATTTAAGTTTTTCACCCAATCTTGGCACGATTAGCCAACCCATCATCTCTTCCCAACGCACCTCGAAAGGATTTTCACCAAGTTGCGCAATCTTATAATCAGGCATGGTTGTTGGTAGATTTTTCATTTTTTTCGCTCCAATAGTCTTAGTTGTGGTTTCAGAATGCAGCCGCTTAAACTCATTCCTGGCAGCATAGAGACGGCTCTTGACCGTCCCAACCGGAATATCAAGTGTCTCTGCAATGTTTCGGAGGGGCATTTGGTAGAAGTAGTATAGAATAAGAAGTTGCTGTTCAGAGCTAGGTACAGTTTCAAGCGTTTCACGCACTTCGCGTTGAATCGCGCGACCAACTCGGTTCATCGTGAGGATCTCATCCAGTTCGTCTTGCCATTCTATTTCCAAAGATTTAGCTTGTTCTCTGAAATAATCATTGCACCTGTTTGAAGCAATGCGCAGAATCCAAGCTTTGAAGCGCTGGGGGTCCAACAAACTATCACGCTTTTCAAACGCTTTTAGCTGAATATCTGCCAGCAGATCCTTTGAGTCTTCACGATCAGGAATCCGATAGAAAACATAACGCTCCAGACTGCGTCGGCATACTTCTAACAGCTCTTCAAATCGTTCAACTTCCAATCCTTACCTCCTTTCGCCTCGTGGCCATTCCTCACACTTAAAGACGAAAGTAACACCTGATTGGTTCATTGTAATCAAAGTAACTTTGGCTTTTCACAGACAACTTCGTGTCATATTAAACAAAAAAAGCCCCCTCGAAAGGGGGCGATTGTCTGCTCAAAAACTAAACAACGGCGACTTCAGCGCCAGCTTCTTTGAGCTTGGCAGCTGCGTCTTCGGCGATGTCTTTACCAACAGCTTCGAGAACCTTGACGTCAGCGGTTTCGGCCATATTCTTGGCTTCGACCAGACCCAGGGAAGTGAGCTGGCGGATGACTTTGATGACTTCGATTTTCTTGGGACCAGTTGCTTTGATCACAACATCGAATTCGGTCTTTTCTTCGACTTCTTCTGCAGCGGCGGCAGCCATTGGACCAGCAGCCATAGCCACAGGTGCAGCGGCGGAAACGCCCCATTTTTCTTCCAACAGTTTGACGAGGTCAGCAGCTTCCAAGACAGAGAGTTTGCTCAGATCCTCAACGATTTTTTCTAAATCAGCCATTTTTACTCCTATTTTTTCCTTTTGTTTATTTTTTATATCAACTTCTCGCTAAAAAACGAGCACTCTATGCAGCCGCAGGCTGCTTTTCTGAATTAGCCTTGATAACCGCAGCCAAACCACGTGCAGGTTCAGCCAGGGTACGCACCAGCTTGCTGGCGGGCGCCAAAATGGTGCCAAGCAGCATAGCGCGCATAACGGGCAGGGTGGGCAGGTCAGATAATGCAGTAACCTGTTGGACAGTCAGACCAGCCTTATCGAGGTAGCCACCCCGAACGGCGAAGGTCTCATTACCTTTTACCAGTTCCGACAATGCTTTTGCCACTGATGGTGCATCCTCGAACGCGAAGATCACCACATTGTTGCCTTCCCAGAATTTAGGATCGTATTGATAACCCTTTTCTTCCAGGACGCGGGTGAACAAACGGTTTTTGACTACATGCAAACGTCCGTCTGCCTCACGCAGTTTGGCGCGGGCTTCATTAACCATCGGCATGCGCATCTTGTTGTAAGACATAACAAAGATCGCCTTGCTTTCGTCAACCCACTCGCGGTACTGGTCAACCATCATTTCTTTTTGTTCTTTAGAAAACGCCAATGTACTTCAACCTCCTTCCAATCAAAATAAAAAATCTCTTTCTGTTTTCCCGCAGAAAGAGATTCATGTTTATCAGGATCAGTTTGATCTGACTTTGAACCTCCACCTCGGCGGGAAATTAAGCCGTAAACGGCACCAGCTTTCTTAAGCAGAGCAGTATTCAGTTTTCAGTCTGCCAGTATACCACACTCTGGCAGGAAAATCAGCAGTTTTAGGCTACTTCCGACTCCAGCGTCGTAGCTGCATTGATATCCACCTTGACACCAGGTCCCATCGTGGAGGCAATCGTTACCCTGCGCACGAACATGCCCTTGGCGCCAGTTGGACGAGCTTTGCGTAAAGCCGTCATCAAAGCTGCCAAATTGACATGTAAATCGTCCGCTGAGAAGGAAATCTTGCCAATCGGAACGTGAATGTTGGCGGTTTTATCGAGACGAAACTCAACGCGGCCTGCTTTGGCAGCCTCGATCGCCTGGGCGATGTCTCCGGGCTGCACAACTGTGCCAGCCTTGGGGTTCGGCATCAGGTTGCGAGGACCAAGCACACGACCAAGACGTCCAACTTTGCCCATCATATCGACGGTAGCGACTGCGACGTCAAAATCTGTGTAACCGCCCTGGATGCGGGCGAGGTCTTCATCGGTTTCTGCCACAAAATCCGCGCCAGCCTCACGAGCAGCCGCTGCGGCTTCACCCTGAGCAAAGACCAGCACACTTACGGTCTTGCCAAGTCCCTTGGGCAGCACTACCACATCGCGAACTTGCTGATCAGCCTGACGGGGATCAAGGCTGGTTCGAATGTGGACCTCAACGGTCTCATCGAACTTCGCAAATTTAATTTCCTTTACTAATTCCAACGCTTCTCTGGGGCTGTAAGCTTTATCAGCCTCAATTTTGCTGATGGCGTTTTCATAATTCTTCCCGTGTTTAGACATGCATACTCCTTTGTGGTCCGATCGGGCTTACGAGCCCTCCCACAGTCTCTAATTGCTGTTTAGTTAGTTAGTAACAATGATGCCCATGTTGCGGGCTGTGCCTTCAAGCTGTCTCATCGCTGCTTCAATATCGTTGGCATTCATATCCTTGAATTTTATTTCAGCGATTTCGCGGAGCTGGGAGCGGGTGACCTTGCCAACTTTATCTGTGTTGGGGGTCGAAGAGCCCTTCTCAACCCCGGCAGCTTTTTTGAGCAACATAGCGGCGGGCGGGGACTTCAGCTCGAATTTGAAGGAACCATCCTGGAAGATGGTAATGGCGGCGGGAATGATCTCTCCGACGCGATTAGAGGTGCGCGCGTTGTAGTCCTTGCAGAACGCCATGATATTGACGCCGTGC
>DIWN01000050.1:0-4693 GCA_002423495.1 Anaerolineaceae bacterium UBA6105
CGGTCAGCCTTGAGACCGCACCAAATAGATGGCGCGCTGGCGAAAACAACATACCCTAAAAACTCTTGGTTTAAATTACCAAGAAATTGCTCTTGCTGTATCGTGATCTGCAATTTCTGATTGTATTATGTGCTCAATAGCTAATTTCATTGCCGTCATACCCTCAGTAGCAGAATCGAGTGATATTTGTGCTCGGTGCGCCAAGTCATTTCTGTGTTTTCGCGCTTTTTGGAAAATATCATATTCCTTTATATCGATTTCTTCATCAAGAAACAGGATTTCTATACGCACAGCTGTTGAATATGTTCGAGTATCTTTTAATCTTTCACATCGTTTTGGATCATTCAACTTGTTAACATGTTTTTCCCATAAATGGTCAATAATTTGTTCTACAACGATCCAGCTATCTAGTAATGCTTCACTTATATTCTGTGTAGAATAATTATAATAAGCACTAGCGGCGAATTCTGGAAGGTTTTTAGATAGTTCTTGTAATTGTGACGAGTTTTTAACCTCGGCTACTTTTGATAATATTTCCATAGACACAACACGATTAGAAAACCATAAATTATTAAAGAATTGAAGAGTAGGATACAAAGTTCGATGGTAATATCCTTCACGACCCCCTCCACCTGACGTGATAAGCGCATGATTGTCAATCAAACCTGCTCTTGATACATGAACTTGTGTTAATGGTTCCGAAACAATGCCTGCAAGACTAAATTCACAAATTACAACATTTGCACATCTAACAAATTTATCTTCAAAAAGAAGTTTCGACTGAATGTCATTTTCTAAAAACTTTTGACTTACTAAAACGTCAGTGAATTCTTCAGGAGGTTTTGAAAACAATCCTCCATTTCTAGTAACAAATATTTTCAGATTGTCTACAACAATATCTGCAATTATTTCAGTTGCTGAATAAGGATTATCATGTTGAAATCCATCGAACAAAATATATGGGAACAAATAAGTACCAATGAGTAATTCTTTTTCAACATCAGAAGTAAAAAAAGAGTTTATTGATGCCATCTTTATAAATCACTCTCCATAGCCCAGTTCCTCCAGGTTCATGCGGATCATTTCTTCCAGCATACGCGCTGCCCAAACTGAGTAAACAAATGTGGAGCGCAGGCACCCCTACCAGCTTCCAGCCTCATGACAGGAAGAAGACCGTCTCCTACGAACCATTCACCATTCACAAATTCTGAGATTGCTTCGCTCCGCTCGCAATGACATCAGTTTTCTCCCTCCACGATCTTGATCTCCACTTCCGTCAAGCCGTAGAGCGCATACACCAGGCGGTCGATCTGGGCGTCGGTGGCGGCGATTTCGCCAATTGTCACTGCGAGCCTGCACCTGCAAGGTGGGCGAAGCAGTCTCAGAATTGAGAAAGAGAGATTGCTTCTCTCCGCTACGCTCCGTTCGCAATTACATCAGTTTTCTCCCTCCACAATCCTGATCTCCTCTTCCGTCAGCCCGTAGAGTTCATACACCAGGCGGTCGATCTGGGCGTCCGTGGCGGCGATTTCGCGCGCCAGCTGCTCCTGCTCGAAGGGGGTTTGGGGTGTGCGTTTGTGCAGATCAAGCATACGATCAACCATTGTAATAATTGAAGAAGATAGATTTTTCTCTTTGTTGTTGATGATGCCTATATTTTTAATGGGAAGCTGTGCTACATATTGATAAATGTACCTAAGATACCCACCGCGATAAGATGATGAAATTTTTCCATATGTATATGTAAACAGCTTTGAATTTAACAAACCAATTAAAAACAAATTATTAATTGGAATAATATAAGAAGTATTGACCGTAAATAACCCTCCACTTTGATCCAGTGTAAAGTTTCCATGCAAAGATATGTCAGGAAATATAATTTTAGGTTTTTCAAACTCCTCATAATAACTACATGACCTAAGTTCCCACCAATACTCCCCTTTATCCCATCTCTTTTTAGCTGCTTGTTCATATTGCCACAAATAATTTGCTATTGCTGGATACTCTGATATAAACCAATTCCAAGCATTTCTTGAAGTTTTTTTATTTGTCCAACCACTAGGTATGAATATTAAATAATTCTTTGTGTTAATCGGCTGATATCTTTTAATATCCCGTCCAACAACAAATGGTTTAATTATTTCTTGGCTACTTTGATCTTCTTCTATCAATCTGTTTTTAGTTTTTTCATCAATTATGAACGCTTTATTCAGTCCGGTTAAAATTCCTCTAAATATTTTTCCGTTAACATATTCTTCCAATGATATTGTATTCTCATATATTTTCTTTAGCAGTTGAAGGGTTTTCGGGTCCGATAATGACCACCCTTCATCTTCAAACTCCTTTTGGTTTGTATGATAGCCATGTTTGTTTACGTAATTTGTAAGAGAATGAAAATCCAAATTGCTGACATTGGTTATTTTGGGTTTCATATGCGGTTGGGTGTTAGCAACACGCAAAATACATGGATAAGTGGTTGCACCTTTAAATACAGGCAGGTCGCCAAAATCGGTAATCTCTTCTATACATTTAGTTTTTAACCATTCACGTAATGGCTTTCCATAATTCGCTCGTAACCATTTATTCGCAACGATATAACTAAAAATTCCGTTAGGAGCAAGTAAACCAACACCTTTTTCAATAAAGTATGCATACAAATCAGCCATTCCCGAATAGACACTATAATGTGTTTGGAAATACTTTTTATCATCCCCCAAAGACTCTTGTCTCACATACGGCGGATTGCTAATCACGGCATCAAACCCGCCCTGCATAAACACCGCCGGGAAAGCCTTCTCCCAGTCAAAGGGGTTGACCCGCGCCACCTCTTCCTCATCGGGTAGCAGCTGCCCCTCGAAGTAGTCCCACCCGATCAGCGAGTTGCCGCACTGGATGTTACCGCTCAAGTCCGGCAGGGCGCGCTCAAACCCCAGCGTCAGCTGCCCGGTCTCCTCTTCCAGCACCTTCAGCAGCAGGCTCAGCTTGGTCACCTCTACCGCTTGCGAGTCGATATCCACCCCGTACAGGTTGTTCACCAAAATGCGCTTCTTTTCTTCGGTGGTCAGCCGCCAGTCGCCGTCCCCGGTCTGGACGATGGCAGGGTCTTTGCCGCGTGCCCATTTTTCGGGGTCATGCGAGAGGTAATAGTCCTCGTGCCAATCCATCAGGTATTGAAAGGCGCCCAGCAAAAAGGAGCCCGACCCGCAAGCCGGGTCCACGATCTTCAGCTGCGCCGCCTGTTCTGGCGTCTTGTCCTTCAGCAGTTCCCCAACCGTGTTTTTCACAATGTAATCCACGATGTATTTGGGCGTGTAATACACGCCGCCGGCTTTGCGCACTTCGGGCTTTTCTTCCACCTTCGCCATGCGCCCTGGCGTCAGCCGGATCACCTTGCCGAGAAACTGCTCATAGACCTGACCGAGGATTTCCACCGGGATCTCTTTGAAGACGTAGGGGCAGGGGTAATACAGGCTCTTGATGATCGTTTTCAGCACCCTGTCATCAATGGCAAGGTTGGGCGTGAAGGTGTCCACGTGATTCCTGACCCCCTGCTCGGCTTTGAAGTGGAACAGCCCGGAGTTGTAGCGCAGGTCTGCGCGTTGGAAGAGCGCCACAAGCTGCGGGTAGATTTCTTTGCCGCTGCCAATCTCCAACAGCTGGTTGACGGGTTCAATGCCGCGGTCTTCGCAGATGCGCAGGAAGATGATGCGGTCAATCGTCATCTGCACAGCGAAGTTGAGCTGGCGTTCGTGGGTCACCTGGGGGTTGCGCAGGGCAATATTGCGCGCCAGCAGGGTGCGCCACTGCTCAATTTCGTGCAGAAAGGCTTCATCCACGCTGGTGGTGCCCCTTTTGGCGGTGTTGTCCTCGGCATATTTATCGAAGGCGCCCTTGCGGATGGCGTCGGGCGAGAAGATGCCGGCGATCTCATCCCAGCGATCGAGATATTCGGAATATTTGATCAGCAAAACGCGTGAGGTGGCGGGGCTGTCCGTGCGGTTGGGGCGTGTGCGGCAGTCATACACTGCGAATTCCTCAAAATCCGTCAGGATGGAAAGCGGCAGCCGGGCGCTCCAGGCGTAAATTTTGAGCTGGTAGGCAAATTCGCGCGTGTTGGCGATATCCTCTGCTGGTTTCTTGGCTTCGACAAAGAACTTGCGCACGCCGCCCAGCCGGAAAGCATAGTCGGGCGCTTTGGCGTTGGGGCTGCCCTGCACATGGATGGAATCCTCGTGGATCACTTCGCGATACTGGACAGCGTAGTCCTTTTTATTCGCCACGTCCCAGCCCAGTGCTTCGAAGAAGGGATTGAGAAACTCCTGGCGGAGCTGGGCTTCGTTATAGGCAGGTGAGCGGTAGGCGTCTTTGTGTTCCGCAAAGCGTTGGACGAGCTGGTGGATGATATCCGGTGCGGGCATGGCTTTCCTCCTGTGATGACATGCGTTAAGGGTTATTGTAGCATAAAAAGAGAGATTGCTTCGCGCCGCTCGCAATGAAAGGCAGTGTAGGGTGCGGTCATCTTTCCGACCGCACCAAAAAGAGTTGGTGCGGCGTTGACTGCACAGCGTCCTGTAAGGACAACCACAACGCTCCCTACAGGCTGACCAAGATTGGGGATTTATTTCTACCAGGTCACCTTGCAGACTAACACCAGCCCTATTGGGCGGGGGTGCAGGGTCTGCAGTCCAAAAGA
>DIWN01000050.1:4765-5104 GCA_002423495.1 Anaerolineaceae bacterium UBA6105
ACAGGTTCTAAAGCTCGAAGTTTCCGGGCTGCATCAAAGATTGGTGCGTTAGCGATCAAAACTACAAAGATTTGCGGACTGAAGTCCGCAGTCCAAAAGATGGCGTTCTTGCGTAGGGTGCGGTCAGCCTTCAGACCGCACCATCAACAAAACTGGTCACCAGCTCCCGGACAGCGCAGCCGCCCACATCACATCCATCAGCAGCCTGTATCCATTAAGCACATTCGGTGTTATATTTTAAGTGAACGACGAATGCATTCATTAATCTCATCCAGCGACTCTACCCCTTCCTTTTTACAGGCAAAGATGAAAGCGCTCAGGATACCTTATCCGTGAGGA
>DIWN01000088.1:0-26274 GCA_002423495.1 Anaerolineaceae bacterium UBA6105
ACTGATCGGGATAGGGATTGAGATCATTGTCCAAAAAGACACTGTTGTTTTGTTCACGAGGCTTTTTCTGCAGTGGTAGTGCAATCAGATTACCAAATCCACCTCTGGGTAAGGTATCCTGACTGGGGAAAAGCCGGTCGTAGGAATCCAGTCCGATTTCCGGTCGCCGGTTCATCGTACTGGTAAGCAGTAATGCCCCGAGTTTTCGCGCTAATACTGCAGGAACNNCGTGATCGTTCTAAGGCGGCAGGAACCTGATAACTGACGCACGTTTCCAGAAAGGTTTTGGCATCTTCAGTCCAGGTGGATTTATCAAAATCAGCTGCCAGAAACCAGCATAATTCGTCTGCCAACAAAGGATAAACCCCCATCGTAAAGTCTCTGCCTGAACGGTCATTGGGGTCAATTCCCATGAGATGATTCCGGATGATCTCATCGCTAACTTGAGTAAACGCGCGAAAATTGCATTCCTGGCAGGTGATCATCGGCTTCTGACAGATACCTGCTTGCCATTCATTACAACAGACAGGGGCGTAGCCTGACTTTCCGGTTTTGGAATTTTCAAACCTGCGCGGGAAAACATCCTCCCGCCCTTTGAATAAAGAACGGAATAACCGGATCTTTTCCTCTTGAGAAGATTGATTATTGACTGTAATTTCCTGAATGTTNNACTGGTCACGGTGATAATCCAGATTCGCTAATTCTGCTTCGATTTTAGAAATTTTCCGCTCGATATCAGAAGATTCTTCCATGAACTTATTGTACAAGGAAATAGTACTTGCCAAAATATTGCAGCCCCGTCAAGATAATTTAATAATTCCTATTGAAGGGGTAAAGTTACCTGCTTCATCCGGGACAGGCACGCAATCTGGTCTCTAATTGCCCGCTGCTTTGCGTAGGCCGGACGAAGTGCCCGTCAGGGTAATGAGACCGCCCCATAGTCTTTATTTCCTAAGGCGCGTGTGCGGGCTCACTCCGGCAAAAGCTTCAATTTACACGAACCTGAATTACAAGAAAAGACAGGATCATTTATAAATAGATAAGGTAACATAAGTTTCGCACATTTAAAAAGGACATGGTCCTGAATCACTTGGTAATATTTGTTAGCCCAAAAAGACCAAAGGATAAAGAACCATGTCAGAACAAATTGTACAGTTAAACGAACAAGTAATAAAGATCGAGTTGAAGGAACTTGTCCGGCAAAGTGTCCAGGAGGTGCTCAATAACAGGTATTGGAGACCATGTAAGGTGACATGCAAACAAGGCATTGTTACTACCAAAAATGTCCTGACACAGATAGGAAAAAGCCGGATTGAGAAGCGCAATCCGGCCTACAAAAGCAAAAACTGCCAAATTGAATCTCGCAGAAAAGTATGCGGGGCAGGAACGCTATACCTGATGAGCGCCCCAAATCAGTAAAAGGCTTTTGTTTAGACTTGGGCAGAATGAAGTAAAATTAGATTAACGTAACTTACACTGAAAATTGACAAAAACCGACACACGAAAGGAATTCCCATGTACCAGAAACTAATCCTCATAGGCAATCTTGGCAGAGATCCGGAGATGCGCTATACCCCTGATGGCAAAGCTGTCACCAGTTTTTCTGTGGCCACCAGCCGCCGATATAACGATAAAGATGAGACCACCTGGTTCCGTATTTCTGTTTGGGGAAAACAGGCAGAAAGCTGCAACCAATACCTGACCAAAGGCTCAAAAGTCCTGGTGGAAGGTCGCTTGCGCCCGGATGCCAGCACTGGCAGTCCCCAGGTTTTTCAGAAGAAAGACGGCACATGGGGCAGCAGCTTTGAGGTTTACGCCGACAACGTTCGTTTCCTCTCCACCCGTGGTGAAAGCAACGCCGAGGTCAGTGATACGGTCGACGACGACGATATCCCGTTCTAGCCATGGCTGAACCCCAGAAAATTCCGTTTATAGTCCCGGACGATCTTGAGCCGCGGTACATAAACACGGCCTATATCACCCATACGCCCCACGAGTTTATCCTCGATTTTGCCACGATGATGCCGGGTTTGAAGAGCCTCAAGCTTAACACCCGGTTGATCCTTTCGCCGCTGACGATGAAGCTCTTCCAGAGGGCGATCAATGAAAACATTGCCCGCTACGAGGCAAATTTTGGCGAGATCCGCATCCCGCGCGGGCATACGCTTGCGGATGAGCTTTTCCGTGAGAAGGGTGCTCAGAACCCACCCGAAGAGACAAAATGACCGACCAGCTGGATTTGATTTGCGAACAAATACGACACGAGTTTGACCAGAAAACAGCTCTGCGTGATGCCGCCCTCAAAGAGGCACGCGAATTGACGCGCCACGCCTCGCTGGCTATCCGGGCTATCCACCGTGAAGCACATGCTGAGGCGAAGGCGGAGCTTGATAAAGCGCGCGAGATGGCAAAAGTCATGACCGCAACTCTCCGACCTGAGCACCCAGAGCTCTTTTTTGCGGGATACACGCAGGATGCCCTAAAGGAATACTGTGAAGCCTGCCTGACAGTGGCGATGATCAAAGGGGAAGCTTTGCCCACCCCCCAGGATTTGGACGCGGAAGCGCCCGCCTACCTGAACGGGCTTACCGAGACCCTTGGTGAACTGCGCCGGCGCTGTCTGGATCTGCTTCGCCCTGGCTACAGCGCTGAGGTTGAACGGCTTTTGGCTTTGATGGATGACGTCTTCACCCAATTGCTGACGATGGACTATCCTGACGCGATTACCGATGGTCTGCGCCGACGTACCGACCTGGCGCGGGGCATCATTGAACGCACCCGCGCGGATATCACCGTGTCTTTCCGGCAAAACGAGCTGGAAAGCAAGCTGGAACGTCTCGCGGAACTGCTGGAGTGCAAACAAGCCTGATGCGCAAGGTGCGCGCTTCGGAACTGGGAAGTTTTAACTACTGTCAGCGTGCCTGGTGGTATCAGCAGCAAAACATGCCCTCCGAAAACCAGGGAGCCATGGATGCGGGCAGCCATGAGCACAGAGAACATAACCGCGGGGTAAAACTCGCGGTTTTCTATAAGTGGCTGGCGCTGGCAGTGCTTGCAATCGCAATTCTTTTCACGCTGTGGATCCTGAAATGAGCAATATGTGGTGGGTGGTTTTGCTACTATTCGCGTTGGCAATCGCTCTGCTGATGCTGAGCCTGCGCGAACGCCGCAAAAGCCGAATGCCTGATGCGCAGGTAATTTATGCAGATACCGACCTCTGGCAGCGGGTTCCCGAAACCTTGGTGGATCACCAGCTTGGACTTGTGGGCAAACCAGACTATGTGATGAAAACCAGGCAGGGCAGCCTGATCCCGGTGGAAGTAAAAACCGGTCACACTCCGGATACTCCCTACGATTCCCATCGGCTGCAGTTGATGGCTTATGGGCTGCTCATCCAGAGCAATTATGCGCAAAGCCCGGATTACGGCCTGCTGCATTACCTCGACAAAGATTTCAGGGTGGACTTTACGCCCAACTTGGAAGCTCAACTGCGAGAAACGCTGGTAGAAATTCGGCTCATAGAAGAGGGAAATGAAATCCCGGCACGCTCCCACAACAGCAACGCGCGCTGCCGCAGTTGTGGTTACCGCGGGATCTGTGATCAGAAGTTAATCTGACGTCACGAATGCCGACAAATTAAGCTCTCAACAAAGGTGGGTTTCCGATGTCAGGTTAAACCCCGCAAAAATACATGGGACAGGCTGCGCAATCGGACCTACTATAAAGGGCACTTTCTTCACGTAGGGAAAAGGCCTGCCTTTTCCTTATCGCATTGCACACGCAATATTTCCGGTCGAGGCATCCCGCAAGGGGAGGCTTTGCACGGCCATCGACCCTACACGGTCCTCATAAGATTGTCCAACCCACACTCCCGGTCGAGACAGCGCATGGGACAGGCTGCGCAACCTGACCCAGGACTCAAGGTTTTGGGTCGCGATATAATCTAAACCGGAATTGAAAGCGAGGTTAGGATGAAAAAAGTACTCTTTTATGCCATGACAGGCGAAAAGATGTGTTTCCAGCATGTGCTGATGAACGCCCTGGATTTGCACAATGCAGGATGCGAAGTGAAAATTATTTTCGAGGGTGCCTCTGTGAAGCTGCCTTCTGTATTACAGGAAGAGAGCAATCCACTATTCGGCAAGGCACTTGATGCCGGCTTAATTGCAGGGATTTGTTTCGCCTGCTCGAAAGTGATGGGCGTGTTCGAGGTGAACCAGGCTTTTGGGCTGCCAATGTTGGATGATATGTATGGACATGCCGGCATGAAGTCCTACCTGGCAGAGGGTTATGAAGTCGTGAGCATGTGAGCCGCTGCGGGCAATGATTGACAATCCCCCTGCCCTCGATTATCCTTAACCTGCGTCTGGGCGGGACCGGTGCGGCGGAGCCCTGCGAACCCCGTCNNTATCCTGCCCGGGCGCTTTGCAAATGATGGATCAGAACACAAACACCACCACACCCCCCGTCTGTTCCTACGAAGGTTCAGACTACCAGGATTCCTTTTGGGAAACCGGCACGCGCCGTTATGAAGACGCTGTGGAAGCTATCGCGCTGCAGCGTCTGCTTGACAAGCCGGGAAAGCTTATGCTGGAGCTTGGAGCCGGGGCTGGTCGCAACACGCCGCGTTATGCCGACTGGCAGCGGGTGGTGCTTTTGGATTACTCAAGAACCCAACTCGTTCAGGCCCGGGAACGCCTCGGCGACAGCCAGCGTTACGTTTATGTGGCAGCGGATATCTACAAGTTACCCTTTGTGGCAGGCTTATTTGACGGAGCTACGATGATCCGCACCCTGCACCATATGGCGGATCCCAGGCTTGCGCTGCAAAATGTGCGGGATGTGCTGGCAGAAAATGCCGTATTCATCCTGGAGTTTGCGAATAAACGCAATATCAAAGCAATCGCGCGCTGGTTGGCAAGAAAGCAAAAATGGAACCCCTTTGACCATGAACAGGTCGAATTTGTGAAGCTTAATTTCGACTTTCACCCCAAGGCGATTCGCGCACTGTTGAAAGAAAGTGGCTTCAGGCTGGAAAAGCAGTTGGCAGTCTCATTCTTCCGGTCAAACTGGTTCAAGAACCATATTCCTCATGACCGATTGGTCAGGATAGACAGCTTTCTTCAGCCGACTGGAACCTGGGCTCAGATCACACCCAGTGTTTTCTCACGCACCATTGCCATGGGCAGCTCTCCAACACCTGATAAGAAGGACTTTTTCCGCTGCCCAATTTGCGCTTACCCCCTGCCCGAAGCTGGCTCAAGCCAGACTTGCCCCGGCTGTGGCCATGCCTGGGAATATCGCGACGGGATCTATGAGTTCCGCATCCAACCCGAGAGTTAATTCTGCAATCCAGAAAAGGCTGCGCCTGACTTTTTCCATTGGCATGCTGCTGATACTGGTTGCCTGTAATTACCCGGGACGTGTCGAAAACCTGATTGACGCCACAGCCACGATTGCAGCCGCAAGGCAGACTGCGGTGGCGATGCTCTACCTGGAATCCGGTTTAGATGATAACCCTGCTGTTCCTCAAGCCACCCCACTGCCTCCCGGAATTCCAGGCCAGCAAGCGCCCACACAGGCGATCGATCCGGTCTTTCCCACAGAAACCGGCACGCCTATCCCGCCATACACCGGTCTGGTACCTGCAGGTATGACGCTCTACTACAGTCAGTCCGGCGAAACGCTGGAAACTATTGCCGGCCATTTCCGCACCTCACCCTCACTGCTTCAAAATCCGACCCAAGCCAATACCGAGGGTTTCCTTGCTGCCGGAACACCGCTTTTTGTACCGAACGCGCAGTTTTATGCCCCCTATCAGCAGCCTGTTTTGGCGGATAGCCTGGTGGTGTATGGAAGGAATGCCAGGGATGTTGACGTGTTGGGGATCAGTTCCCGGGCTGACGGTTATCTGAATCATTACGCGGAATATCTCTTTGAAGGTCGCTTTACAGGACCAGAAATCGTCGAATTAGTGGCACTGGAAACTTCCACCGACCCGCGCCTGCTGCTGGCATTGCTCGAATACCAGTCCGGCTGGGTCTACGCCTGGCCAGAGGGTGCGGATGAAGACAAATCCCCTTTGAATTATGAAGCAGATAGAGTAGAAGGACTCTACGCGGAACTGCAAGTGGCAGCCCGTGAACTTGCCAGGGGTTATTATGGTTGGCGGGAAGGTAGCCTGCAAACTCTGCGCTTCAAAGATGAAAGCCAGGCGGCTATTCACCCGGAATTAAACGCGGGCAGTGTGGCTGTGCAGTATCTGTTTGCTGGTCTTTATACCCCTGCCCATTTTTCTCCCAACCTGTATGGCGAGAGCGGCTTCCTCAGCCTTTACCGCCACATGTTTGGCGATCCTGCCCGGCTGGCTTTGGATGGGAGTGAAGTGATACCGGCGGGCTTGGCTCAGCCCACTTTGACCCTGCCGTTCCAACCTGGGGCTACCTGGGCGCTCACCTCGGGCCCGCATATCACCTGGCAAGTTGGCACTCCGCGGGGAGCAATTGACTTTGCCCCACGGGATGACCTGCCAGGCTGCATCGTTTCAAATATCTACGCGACCGCGTCAGCGCCGGGACTGGTGGTGCGCAGTTCGCGCGGCGCAGTAGCGTTGGACCTTGATGGGGATGGCAATGAAGGCACCGGCTGGGTCATTATCTACATGCACCTGGCCCGGGATGGCCGAATTGCCAATGGCACCTGGGTTGACACAGATGATCCTTTGGGTTATCCCTCCTGCGAAGGCGGCTACAGCACCGGCACCCACCTCCACATCACCCGCAAATACAACGGCGAGTGGATTGGCGCTGGTGGATCTGTTCCTTTTGTGATGGATGGATGGCTGGCGGTAGCCGGGCAGGGCGCTTATGCGGGCTGGCTTGTGAGGGATGGAGAAACAGTCTACGTAGGCACCAGTGACAAGGAATACACCTGGATCAGACGGGATGAATAAACTTGCGTTTGGGGCTTATATCTGGCAAATGTACAGGGCAGCCCGCGGTTCAACCGGTATGACCTGCAGGTTTCCAAAATAGTCTCGCAACTCATCCTGGATCACCTTGATGAAATTAAAGTAATCCCCGCCCTCAGCCCACTCTACGATATCGGTGATGAAAGAGCGCTTGTCGGTGTAATCGTGAATGATGACGATTTTGACTGCCAGGCGGCGCATTTCTGCATAGAGAGCAAGCCGTTGGGGCGCCTTGAGACCATGCGCGACGTACGACGCCAGGCATACGTCAAAGCCTTTTGCGAAGAATGGCAGGCCACTGTTAACGTCTGAAAAAATGCAGGATGTGGTTTCAGATTTTAGCAGATTCTTTGCCTGGCGCAGCATTCCAAGAGAGGCATCCACTCCGGTTATCTGATAGCCACTGTCGCCCAGAGCGCTGGCCATGGAACCAGTGCCGCAACCAATATCCAGGATGGAGTGGCAGCCGGCGAGTATCTCTTTGACGGGCTGACGCTGGTAGATCTCAAGATAATTTTCGTACTGATGGCGAAAAGTGCGCCCGTATATAGGGGCAATCAGGTCAAATAAGCGTGACGATCCATCTCGATCTGACTTTACGCGCATGGTTAATCCGACTTCTGACTAATTTGGCTGACGGGCACACCGCGTTCGATATTCCCGGTTTCGTACAGGGCGAAAGTTTGCGGTTCCGCCACTTTCAACTGGCGAACAAGATAGCGCACCATTAAGAGTTGCGTTCCATGAACCTCACCAGGCAGATGAGCTGCCAGGGATTCCAGCCAGGGCTGATAGGAGCGGGCAGCCAGAAACACCAGGCGATTGTAGAGGTCAGGGATCGCCTTTAAAAGGTCTGACAAAATCCTGGGGTCATTGGCCTCAGGGGAAAGTACCGGCTGCAGCCAAACCCCTTTGGGACCGTAATCCAGGTCTGCGTAGCCGAGCAATTCCCCTTCAGGGTGGTAAAGCGCCAGGCCAAGCGCGGCTTTGCGCGTGAGGGGTTCGATCGGCTGAAACAGCCCCGGGACAACGCCGCGGTAGAGGGATGTCATGGCGCGCATGTCATTGGCATTCCAGGTGCGCCAGGCAAATTGAGGTTTGCTACTCTCCAGGCTTACCGGTGAAAGTTTAAAAACAGTCTGATTCGCCCAGGTCAGGAACCCGGCTTTCTTAAAACCGGTGAGATGCGGAGAATCTGTGGGCAAATCGCAGGTGATATAGTGCGTACCCCACTTGCCGGCGTTGGCGATCAGATTTTCGAGTAAACAGGCGAGGTCGCTTTGATCTGTGTCGGGCAGAGCGCCAAGGAAAGTCAGTTGTCCTTGGGCTTCATCCACCCTGCTGATTACCTGGGCGTAGCAGGGGCGCTCGGGGTCATTGTCGCAATAGGCAATATACTGCTCCACGGGTGGAGAGATGCTGTGCATCAGATTTCTTAGATTGAAAGGCTCTCCCCGCGTGACCAGGCGCAGATAATCGAGGCTCTGCAGCATGTCGGTCCGACGCAGGATGACCGAAAGATCAATGGGGTTCAGCCGGTGTATTCCGATTTTGTCAACTCCAGGAAGTATTGATGAAAACGCAGATCGTTGGTGAGCTCGGGGTGAAAAGATGTTGCGAAAAGCTTGCCTTGCCTGGCTGCAATCACGCGCCCATCAATCAGGCTTAGCATAGCATGGGCTTCACCCCAGACCCGTTTGATGATGGGTCCGCGAATGAAGGTGAGGTGATAGGGTTCTTCTGGGGATTGCAGGAAGGGCACGTTAATCTCAATTTCGAATGAATCGATCTGGCGTCCGAAAGCATTACGCTCGATTTCCATGTCCATCAAACCAAGCAGAGGTTGGTCGCGCCCAATTTCTTTTGCCAGCAGGATTGCGCCGGCGCAGGTTCCCCAAACAGCCTGGGTTTGCCCGAAGGCGCGGATTGGTTCCAGCAGATTGTAAGCAAGCATCAGCTTTCCAATGGTAGTTGACTCGCCGCCGGGAATGATCAAACCCTGCAAGCCTTGCAGCTGCTCCGGCAGGCGCACTTCTGTCACATCAGCCCCGAGTTTCTCGAGGCTGATGCGGTGTTCACGAAAATCGCCCTGCAGGGCAAGTACGCCAATTTTCATCGGCACGAAGTCCTCTACCAGCCGCGTTCGGCCATCTTTTCGGCTTCAGGCAGGTTTACTGCTGATCGTCCGACCATTGCCTCGCCCAGGTTGCGGCTGACTTCAGCCAAAATCTTAGGCTCATTGTAGTGGGTGGTGGCTTTGACGATTGCCTGGGCGCGTTTGGAGGGGTCACCAGACTTAAAGATGCCTGAACCAACAAAAATGCCGTCCACGCCGAGCTGCATCATCAGAGCTGCGTCGGCAGGGGTGGCAATGCCGCCAGCAGCAAAGTTGACCACGGGCAAAGCACCTAGTTCGCGCACCTGCATACAGAGTTCGTAGGGCGCCTGGATATTCTTGGCATAGGTCATTACTTCTTCTTCCGGCAGAGACTTCAGCCGGCGGATCTCGGAATATACTGCGCGGGCGTGGCGCACTGCTTCCACCACGTCGCCTGTGCCAGGTTCGCCTTTGGTGCGCATCATGGCTGCCCCTTCGCCAATGCGGCGCAGGGCTTCGCCTAAATTGCGACAGCCGCACACGAACGGCACTTTAAAGTCGTGCTTGTTGATATGATAGACTTCATCTGCCGGGGTAAGCACCTCGGATTCGTCAATGTAGTCTACGCCGAGCGATTCAAGAATTTGAGCTTCCACCAAATGACCAATACGGCATTTTGCCATAACCGGGATGCTGACTGCTTCCATGATCTTCAAGACGAGTTCCGGATCACTCATTCGGGCAATGCCGCCATCCGCGCGGATATCTGCTGGAACGCGTTCCAGCGCCATTACTGCCACAGCTCCGGCATCTTCGGCAATTTTTGCCTGATCAGGCGTGACCACGTCCATGATCACCCCGCCTTTGAGCATTTCAGCAAGTCCTTTTTTGACCGCGAAACCAGAAACTAGTTGTTCCATGCAACCTCCAACAAATTGTTTAATATTCTATTGGGATTTTACCACCAACCAATCCCTTTTTGCACTCAAGCGGCGGCCTCTCTGAAAGCGGCAATTAACTCCCGGTTAAAAGCTGGGATATCGGCTACAACCCTGCCCCAAACCTGGTTGCCATCGCGAAAAGCAGGTTCATCAACCCATCTGGCACCGGCATTGAGCAGGTCGTCCTTGATACCCAGGGAGCCAATAGTCTTTTTCCCGGCAACGATTTTTGCTGAGATTGCCAACAAACCACCATGGCATATGATGCCGATGATCTTGCCTTGTTCGTTGATATTGGCAACCAGATCAGTGGCTTGTTTGTATCGCCGCACTTTATCCGGAGCCCAACCGCCCGGCAAGACCAGTCCAAACAGGTCGTCGGCAATTAGGCCCCCGATTTTTGTGTCCGGTTTGATTACAAGCCCGTTTTTACCCTTGAATGGGTTCAAATCCATCGCTGCTGTCAATACAATCATGCCCTCTTCCTGCAAGCGCATTGCCACTGCATAATATTCCAGATCTTCAACGCCTTCAGCTACAAGGAAGGCAACTTTTTTCCCTTCGAGTGTCATTTTTTCTCCTGTTTTTCGCTCATCAATAATTTAACTATTATATAGTTCGATAATATCATAATGATGCTTCTTTTTCATCTTTCCGTAAGATCAGTGAATCAAGTTTCCAATGATTTGCCAGTATTAAAGTGGTACATTTTCTTCGTTGATCAGTCGTAGGTGTAGCTTGTTTTATAGCGCGATACTACCACGCTTGGCATGCCAAACAGGGCTATTGTGCTGCAGGCAAAATGAAGGATTTTGTGGAGTGCTTATGGTTTGGCATGAAGTTTGGGCGCAGGGTGGGTTGGCGTAAACGGATGTTGGCGATTTGGGGATCTCAGAAAGTCTGCCCACCGACCCACTCCCGTCATCGCGAGGAGCGAAGCGACGTGGCGATCTTAACCCCGACAATGTCATCCTGAGCAACGCGAAGGATCTATTCACTAATGATCAGATTCTTCGCAACAGAGGCTCAGAATGACTGGAATGTCGGCTTGAAACGCACAAGCTGACCCACCCTGCCACTCACCGTAGAGCAGACCTCAAACTTTACAGATCCGTGTACTTGCTGTCGTCGTAGCTTTCCTGCTTTTTCTCTGGGTCAGATGTGACTGGTGATCGCCCCACAGTCTCCGGTCGGGATCTGCGTTCGGCGGCTTGGAGCTGATCGGGCGTGGCGCGCCGGGCTGCCACCAGTTTGCCGCAATGTGGGCAGCGCTCCAGGCGGACCCCCACCAGGTTGATGCCAAAAAACGAGCGATTGAAAGGCTGCCCACATTGCGGGCAAACCGCGCCGCCCCAAATGCCGTATTGTACACGACCATTTTCGTCATACCTGGTGTTCTTATTCGCGTTCTTCTGCATAACAAACTGGATAGCAATACTTACCACTGCTATACCGCCTACAAGAAGCAGAATCTTAAGCATGGATTGGTTGGCTTCGCCTTTTTCCACGAAGTTTGAGACCAGCCCATTGGTGGTGTAGATCTCCCCTGTGGTTGTTTTGACTTCAGCTGTCAGACGGTGCAGTCCAGGTTCATAGTTGTTCGTGTCGAACTGGAATTTGAAAGGGGAGGCTGCAGCGCTCGCCATAACCTCCTCATCAATGAAAAAGGTCACTTGCTGGATTTGGTCTTGATCGCCTTTTATGGAGAGACTCATGCGTCCGTTGATGTCTGCCCCGTTCCCGTAACCCCAATCCCTCATGATGCGCAGGGTATAAGGCGACTCTTGCGCCAGAACAGCGCTGAAACTCAGAGCAAAAACCATTGCCAGTACAAGCAGTATAAAAACGCGTTTTTTCATAGTGTTCCTTTACTTCCACTTCGTCAGAATATTTTCCCGGTCAAAGATCAGCGTGCCCAGATATAGAAGCACGCCAGCCAGGACGGCGCAAATGATCACCCCGATGATCATGGAGTTAACATTCAGCGTGATCGCGCCGAAGGATGAGGCCAGGAATACACCCATAAAAGGCACAATCATCACGCTGGCGATCTGCTCTGCCACGCGCGGGTCGTTGACCCGCGAGGAGACGAAAATGGCAAACATGGCTGAAATAATCGCTAGAACCGGTCCAAGCAGCAGGATTCCCACCAGCCAGGTCGGGCTGAGCACATAAGCATGCACTTTGGAGCTTATGCCGAGGATGAGGATGCCAATGTTGAAGATCAAAAAAGATACGAAAGTTGCGCCAACTGCTGGGATCACTGCGGCAAAGCACTTGCCCGCCAGCAGTTCCGTTGTGCTGGTGGGGGTTGCCAGCAAGGGTTCGAGACTGCGGGTGGTTTTCTCACCCACGATGCTGTAGGCGGCGATCGTGATCGGGATGATCAGCGGCATCATGACAAAAAAGAGCATGAATTGGTTGAGCATATACACCTGGGTGCACTCCCCGGCGTTCATGCCATCGCAGAGGTTGGCGGAAACTTCCGGCGGCAGGCCGGCTTCTACCGGGCTGATATCCAACATCGAGGTGCTTGAGGTCACTCCCAGCATTACCAGCGGCAGGAGCGCGAACAGGATTGGCATGACCAGTATCACGGAGAGAACCATTTTGTTTTTGAAAACTTCGGACCATTCTTTGTTGATGATCGTGCGGATGTGTTTCATGCCTGCCTCGCTTAATTCTCGCTGTGCAGCATTTCGAGATAGGTCTGTTCCAGCGATTGACGAACCTCACCGATAAACTGAATATCCGCGCCTTGCTCCACCAGCAGCCTGGTGATGGCGGGATTGATTTTCTCGGGCTCTGCCATCGACACAACCAGCTTGTTATCCAGTAACTCAACCGAGCTAACACCTTCCAGTTCACTCACCAACGGAGCCCATTGGGGGTTGACCCCGCCCAGGTGGAACACCACCTTGCGCCCGAACATCTTCTGGCGCAAATTGGCGGGGCTATCCAGCGCCAGCAGGGTTTGCTTGAAGATGCCAACCCGGTCGCAGAGCTTTTCTGCCTCATCCAGGTTGTGAGTGGTCATGAAGATGGTGCGACCCTCCTTTTTGAACTCCAGGATGAAATCGCGCACGATACGCGCCGCTTCCGGGTCCAGCCCGGTGGTGGGCTCATCAAAGAAGAGCACCTTGGGTTCGTGCAGTAGCGCGCGCGCCACTGCCAGTTTCTGGCGCATACCTTTCGAGTAGCTGCCCACGGCATCCCCACGCCTTTCCCATAGCCCGAAGAGGCTGAGGTACTTGTTGACTGATTTGGTGACATCGGGCACATCGTATAGTTCGGCGAAGATTTGCAGGTTCTTTTCCGCGCTGAGGCGTTCATACATACCCGGCGACTCGGTCAGCAGACCAACATTGCGCCGGATTTCGAGGTCGTCCTCGCCCACCTGATATCCCGCCACCCGGGCAGTGCCGCTGGTGGGGCGGATGAGGCTGGTGAGCATGCGCACGGTGGTCGTCTTGCCAGCGCCGTTGGGTCCCAGGAAGCCAAAAACCTCGCCCTCATTTACTTCAAGTGTCAGGCCATCTACGGCTTTCAGGTCTTCCTTCTGTTTTTTACCAATTTTAAAAGTCTTACTCAATGCTTGTGTTTTAATCATAGTTGCTCCAGTTAGGCAAGCCGTATTATACTCCGCTGTCTGTCTCAGAACGCAGCATTCGGAAGGAAATACCCTGTATTGTCTGAACCCGTAGCCCTAGGGCTTGCTCAAGTCACAATCTTTTTCTCTCAAAGCAGGAAAGTCGAGGGGCTAACACCAACTTTACGGGCACAGGTGCTCCTCGTAGGGCTGGGGCTTGCTCCAGCCGTAGGTTTTAGTCCAATAACAAATACGGAGGGATAGTTCAAGACTACGTTCTCACTCTTCACCCGCCTCACCCCTGTAGGGAAAAGGCCTGCCTTTTCCTTATCAATTTCCCCGTCACTCATTATGGCCGACGCAGGCTGTATAGTGCACAGAGATAGGTAACACACAGTGCAATGACATAGGTAACACTCTCTTACGGCGGAAGGCGCAAGACCCCATAAAAAGCAGCGCCCCGGAACCCGGGGCGCTGTTGTAAGACTGAAGATATTAATCTATCTTGAGATGAGCGGCAGATATAACAAGAACTCTTTAACGACAAAACTAATGGTCACAATCACCGGGTCGTGGTCGGAAGAGCGATAGGCATCCGGCGCATACAAAAGGTCCTGCGCGGGAAGTTTGAAAGACATGTCGTAGTCAATCAGGTCGGGCTCATCAGCATTGATATGCCAGATGTTGACGTCCACGATGCTGTCTGCCATAGCCTGGTTGGCAAGGGCGTGATCCAGGTAACCGGTCTGCCCATCGTAAACGTAGCCGTAGGCATATTCACCGCGTTTCTCAAAGATCATATCCAGGTAATCATCAGCAGTGTCGGCGGCGTCGTCAGAGCCGAGTTTGATCGCGTCGATTGGGTCTTCTTTGTCGTAAGAGTTGAGGTCGCCAATGATCAGGGTTTTCTCAACATCCGGGAATACCATCGGGTCAGCCAGCCAGTCCACCAGGGCTTCAGCGGCTGCTTTGCGGGTCAGGTTGCAGTTACCCTGTCCGTCGCCTGTGTCCGGATCGCCAGCGCAAGACGAGCCCTTGGATTTAAGGTGATTCACTGCTACTACGAACTCAATACCGGTTGCGTTATCCATGAAGACCTGTGCAAGCACTGGGCGGTTGAGGGTGTCGATGAAGCGCGAATCCACGCTGGAATCCAGCACTTGGAAATCTCCCACTGGGGTTACCGAAGTGGGTTTGTAGAGGATGGCCTGTTTGATGGCATCGGTGCCGATGGCTTCGGTTTCAATGTAAGCATAAGTGCCGGCGCCAACAACGTCGTTCAATCCAGCAACCAGGTCTGCCACGGCATCATTTTGGCTGATAGGCGAGTCATTCTCAATCTCCATCAGACCATAAATGTCGGAATCGATGGCGACCATCGCTGCCACGATTTTTGCTTTCTGGCGCTCAAATTCTTCGGCGGTGTCAGCACCCCGGCATTCCAGGGTGCCGCTCGGACCACAAATATCCGGGCCTAAGTCAAGTGTGACAAAGTAGTTCAAAACATTGAAACTCGTCACTTTCAGGTCGGACTCGATGATCTCAGGAGCTTCTGTGCGTGGATTGACATCCTCATAGGCTGCGCCAAGGGTGGGCTGCAGGCGGTATAGGCTCTGGTAATAGTCCAGAATGCCGGTAGCGCCAGTCACCGTACCGCCACCGCGGAACAGGTTGTCCATGTCAAAGATTTCACCATTGGGGTGAATGGCGGGGTCGGGGTTCTGGTTTGTGCGTCCGTCGTCCAGGGTGATGCGGTCCAGCAGGTAAGCCTCGGCTGCCGCCACTGCGTCCGGGCCGGGTTCAACAAAGGCGGTTGGGGTCATGTGACGCTCAGAGGTCAAAACGATCTCACCGTAGCGGTCAAAGTTGAAATATTCGGAAATGATCAGGCTCTGTGGGAAGGTCACCAACATGCTCTCGTACTTCTCAAAGTCCGTAACTGCCTCCACCGGCAGGGTCACCTCAGTTGGCTCTATCGTGTGGCCAGTGGAGCAAATCCAAACCTGGTCTACCGGGGAAATTTCAGTAATGCCGAAGTACTCCACTGCCTTACCTCGAACGCGGACACGATCGCCCACGTTGACGGCAGTGGCGGTGTTGTAAACGAAGATGCCATCCGACGTAGCGGGGTCGCCATCTCCATCGGGTTCCTGGATGTAATAGCCAGCCTTGCCTCCCACCTGGAAATCGCCCACCACCACGCCTTCAGTGGCAAGGATAGTTCCTGCGAGCGGGGAGGTTTCGCCAGTGCCCTGGATCTCGTAAATGGGCGTGTAGTCGTCACCGCAACTTTCCGGTGGTGTGATGGCAGTGAAGGTAATAGTGTAGTCCTCCAGCATGGCGTCAAATTCATCATCGTCTGTGTCATCATCTACAACGTTGGCGGCTATGATCGTGACCATGCAGCTTTCCCCAACAGTGAAATCAACTTCAGGATTCAGGACATAAACAGGATCCAAATCCGTTACGGTCGCGGAGTGCGTGCCGGAAGTGCCACACTCAATACTGAACCAGGGATCGGTAACTGTCACTGGTTCACTGAAAGTGATGGTGATATTTTCATTATTAGGGTGATTAGCGCCATTGGCAGGGTTAGTGCTGATCACAGTGGGCGCGGTTTCAACATAAGCCTGGTTTGGTGCCCCGGGGGTGTTATAAGCTTCGCCAGGAGCAATTGATCCCGGATAACCCGGAATGCCAGCCAGGTCAAAGTCATTACGCACCCAATCAGCAGTGGTGTCTGTGTCAATTCCGTCCGGGATGCGTGATGCTCCACCTGGAGCGAAGGGTAAGCCATCATATAGTTCGATGAGCACTGGTGTCGCGTAAGTAAGGTCACCAACACCGCCATCATTTACAGCCACGCCATCCGTGATTTCTGACCAGTAAGTCATATCGATTACGCCGTCATCGTCGGTGTCGATATCAACACCAACTGTGGCAGTGCTATCCTTGACCAGCAGTAAGCTGAGTGAGCCATTTTCAAAGGTGTTGGCTGCCAGATTAACCAGCAAGAAGCCGTTCGCGTCTGTGGTCCCGAGGGGAATGAGATTGTCTACATTTCCTCTGGAACTGTCAGAATCACCTTCAATGCCAAGGAGCGTGTAAGCGCTGTAGTCTGTGTTGGGGGATCCAAAAAATTCGATGAATTCAACATCCGTGCCAGTCGTGCTGGCCGAAAATTCGTTGATGACAGGTGGTTCCGGCGCGCAATTTGAGGTGTGCGAGCCAAGATAGGCGATCGTGTCAGTCGGGAACATATCCCATTCATTAATTGGATCGAAAGCATTACTTCCATCCGGGTCACCAGAGCAAATATCAACTTTGCGGACCAGCGTCCGATCCTTAGTTATTACAGGATTAGTTCCCCAAAAATCTCCCGGGTCGGAACCGATTTGACCGAACACATCAGCGAACAAATTGGTTGAGATTTTACGCAGTGCGATGGCGTCATCGCCGTTCCAGTTAACAACAGTTCCATTTATCAGGTCAGCCTGATCAAGAATTACCTGGGCGGCTAAATTGTGGGCAGCAACAAACACGTCCCCAGTTACCAGCGTTCCTGAAAGAACAACGCTCTGAGATGACGCTGAAGCCCCATTAGAATATAGCTCCAGGCAATAATCAGAAAGGTCAACCGGCGAACCGGTGCCATTGTAGATTTCGATGGCCTTGTTGTTGCTGCTACCTTCAATGTATTCCGAAAAGAACAAATCAGTTGGGAGAGCCGCCAGGACGGGCTCAGCAGGCTGGATGCCTAACAAGCCAAACATCAGCAGGATAGCCATCAATACTAAGGTGAGACGGGATTTTCTGTGCATGTGTGAATTCCTCCAATTTATGTTCGGATAAAAACTGCAGTTGCATAATATTATCACGACTAAGAATCTTTCCCACCCAAATTTCCCCACCGCCGTCATCGGGAAACCTTATCCATTTTGGCAGGTACAGCCACAGGGAGGTCTGCCCGGGTAAGGATGGAGTTTTTGTAGGTCGGAATGAGACCGCCTCAAGCCCTTTGGCCTATGTTCACCTCTCGCGGGCTCACTCCGACGTTTACATCATTGGCGGAGTGCGCAAATGAAGCGCATTCCGCCCTACAAAGGCAAAAATATCATTTTTAGGCAGGTAGCGATTTAATCCACAAAAACAAAAATTCGACGCAGTGGCAGATCTTGCGAACAGGTACGCGGGCAGGCCTGCACACCATTCTGCCTATACTTATCCGGGTAAGCACGGTGGGTCACCACAGTGGGTGACCCCTACATAGCCTTGCGCTGCAGGGTCGACGGCTGTGCAAAGCCTCCCCTTGCGTGCTGCCCCGATCTAATCGCAACGAGGAACAGGCAGGCCAGTTCCCTGCGATGATTTTATGGCAAATTGGGGCCATGTTTGCCTGGAAAAATTCTGAGAGATACAACAAGGCTTTCGTAATAGAAGAGGGTTTATTGATCCTTGAACTTTAGACCATAAGCTAATAAAATAGATTATTATCTATTAATTGGAGAGATGCCATGTGCGCTTTAGCTCTTACTAAAATTCAATGGGATATTGGAACTGCTTACGACCTCTTTGTGAGCCTGCGCGCGCTCCACGAACCGGACGCATTCGGCGTCAGGGCATCCTGGGCTGCCGGCGTGCGCTCACGCCTGCCAGTGGATCACCGCCAGACGCTTGACCTGGCTATCAAGCAGATCAGTGCCCCGCTCATTTTTGTTCACAGCCTGCCCGCGCCCAAGAGTGCGGCAACTGTGATCGAGGCTTTGAAAAAAATCCCTGCACCCCGGGTGTTGGAGGCGCTTTCATTCTCCTATCAGACCCCCCCTGCGCTCAAGGAAACCCTGCTCAACGCCCGCCCGGGTCATAAGTGGACACCTGCCGAAAGGCAGATCCTGCTCGAAGATGCCCGTCTGACCGGCCAGCACACCCAGTCTGCCTACCTTGAAGGGCTCTACCAGATCTGGTCTGAGCGTGAGGCTTTTGGCGAAAAGCTCATCAGAGCGCTCGAAGCCTACATCGAAAGCTTTTTTGCTGAAGAGGAACAGCGCATCCTGCCGGTCCTTAAGAACGCCCTGTCGCATGCCCAGATGAGGGCAGGCAGCCAACCACTGCCACTGCTGCTCGAAGAGCTGAGCAACGGCGTGCGGATTGAGAAGATTGACAGCTACGCAAATATCGTCCTGGCGCCATCATTCTGGGGTTCACCTTACATGCTCCTCGAGAAGCTGAGCCCTGACACGCTGATGGTCGTCTTTGGCGCGCGGCCAGATACGATGGCGATCATCCCCGGGGATATTGTTCCGGATGCCCTGATCCGCAGCCTCAAAGCGCTCTCAGACGCAACCCGCCTGCGCATCCTGCGCTACCTGGCGCAATCCCCACACACTGCCACCGAACTTTCGCGCGCTCTGCGCTTGCGCCCGCCCACAGTGCTGCACCACCTTAACCAGCTGCGGATGGCTGGCATGGTCCAGATCCTGCTGAGCGAGGAAGGTGAACGCAAGTTCTCGCCGCGTTATGATGGCTTTGAAAACACCATCGATCTGTTAAAACTCTTTGTCCAGGGGGAATGAGGTTGAAAGAAAATGAACCTGGGGCTGAGCTCCAGGAAAAACATTCAGTTTTAAGCACTTACCTGAGCCGCGTGCGTGCCTTCACTGGCAACGCAAGGCTCTTTTTGCTGAGCCTGCTGTTTTTTGGCGTTGCCATGGGTATCAGCCAGCTGCTGTTCAACTTCTACGTGCTCAGCCTGGGCTACAACGAAGCCACCCTCGGCAACCTGGTAACAGCACGCAGCCTCACTTCACTGATCGCGGCGCTGCCGATGGGCTACCTGACGGACCGCATCGGAGGCAAAAACGCCTTTCTCATCGGATACCTCGGTTTTGGTATTTCGATGGCAATGATGCTGCTTTTTCCATCCGTGCCAATGTTTGTCGCTATGAATGTGGTGAAGGGGATTGCCCAGGCGCTTTCGGGCGTTGCCACCGGACCCTTCCTGATGGAAAACAGTGGTCCCAAAGAGCGGACATATCTTTTCAGCTTGTCTTCCGGATTGCGCATGACCGCGACATCCATTGGAGAATGGCTCGGCGGCTACCTGCCAGGCTGGGCGGCGGGCATCATTGCCGTCAGCGCCGTCAGCTCGCGCGCTTATGGCTGGTCATTGTGGGTCATGGCGTTTCTTTCAATTGCCTCAGCGGTGCCGGTAATACTAATGAAAGCGAATGCAAGGTCGGTCAGTCAGCGATCAGCTTTTGCGCCGGTCAGTTTTGTACGCAAAAATCCGGGGCTGCTTGGTAAGCTGATCCTGCCCAGCCTGGTAATTTCGATTGGCGCGGGCATGGTGATGCCTTTCATGAACGTCTTCTTCCGCAACGTCCACAGCCAGAGCGATTCCGCGATCGGCGTAATTTTTGCCTGGGGCAGCCTGGCGATGGGCGTCGGATTGGTGGTTGCGCCAGCCCTGGCGGAGCGTTTTGGCAAGATCCAGGTGGTGACTGCCACCCAGGCACTCTCAATCCCCTTCCTGGCGTTGCTGGGCTTTGCGCCTTGGTTTGAGGTGAGCGTGGTCGCCTATTACATCCGCCTGACGTTGATGAACATGAGCGGTCCAATTTACTCCACCTTTACCATGGAAAGGGTGGACCCCGAATCGCGCGGGATGATCGCGAGCCTTTCGAGCATGGCGGGCAACTTTGGTTGGGCATTCAGCCCGACCATCAGCGGTCTGCTGCAGGTGCGCTCGGGTTTCCAGTGGCCTTTTACCATCACGATGATCACATACGTGATCGCCATCGGCATGTATTACGCCTGGTTTCTCGCCAAAGGCAAGGCAAAGCAGCTGGCAGAGGTGGAGTAAGATTTGATTTGCATTTATCTGCGCGCAGATGAACTGAAATAATCTGACTTATCGTCATGAACGGATTCAACTATGAAACTTTGGAAAACACTCTCAAAACAAATCGTTTTCGAGAAACCACCGTGGATAAGGCTCGAAGAACACCAGATCGAACTTCCGAATGGAAGCGTGCTCGATCAATGGGTCTGGATCGATACGCCCGATTTTGTCATCGTTGTGGCCATTGATGAACAAGACCGATTCTTAGTCTTTGAGCAGACCAAGTATGCTTCTCCAGGTATTACCCTGGCACCGGTTGGTGGATACATCCAACCAGGGGAGGAACCTCTATTAGCTGCCAAACGAGAACTGTTGGAAGAAATGGGTTATACGGCGGAAAACTGGATTAATTTAGGCTGTTTCGTCACTGATGCCAACCGCGGTAACGGCAAAGGCTATTACTTTCTGGCAAAAAACGCTCGAAAGACAGACCAAATTGTCCTTTCAGACGATCTGGAGGAACAGCGGTTACTCTATTTCTCAGCCACTGAGTTGCAGGAAGCCTTAGACCTAAACAGGGTGAAAATCATAACATGGCAGGCTGGTTTTACTATGGCTATGCAACATTTATTAAAACAATGACGCCAGGCAGTAAAAAAGGCCCTGTACCATTTACCCTTTACAGGGCTTTGCTTGGGATTTTGGTAGCATCACAATCTCCTGTGTGATCGCTAACAGCATGCATTACGCGCCTGGTTCCTTTCCAAAGGCAAGGCAAAACAGCCCGTGGAGGTGCTGGCTGACTGAGGTTTGGGCGATTTTGCTTGACACCTCAGGTGCTTTTCCATATAATATGTTTCTGCTTTCCCTGGTAGCTCAATTGGCAGAGCGGGCGGCTGTTAACTGCTAGGTTAGAGGTTCGAGTCCTCTCCGGGGAGCTGAAGAGAGTGTCTCTGGCATGCCAGAGACCTTTTTTTGAAGAGGCTGTGCTATAATATCAGCCACAAAATGGTCCTGTAGCTCAATTGGCAGAGCAAGCGCCTCTTAAGCGTTAGGTTCTCGGTTCGAGTCCGAGCAGGATCATTTTTCATTTAAACCCAAAGACAGGTTCTCGGTTCGGTACTGACAAACCAGCAGGCTGCGCACTCCGAGCAGGATCATTTTTTATTTAATTTTTTCGTAGGCCGGAATGAGACCGCCTTAGAACCTTCACATCTCAACTACCTATCGCGGGCTCACTCCGGCAAAACCTTCAAAACGCGAGCGTTGCTGTCAGCATGGCATTTTATCTGACAAACATGCGGCGGAGTGGCAAAAGACGCGCCATTCCGCCCTACGTCGATTGATTTGCCGGATCCAACTGCGGGATCCGGCCTACGGGTCTCTCTGAGCCTGGCCCCCTCAAGCCGAGGTACGAGGCGAAGGTCGAAGATCCGTGTAGCGCAGCGGAAGGGAGAAGGGGGTGGTTTATTCGATCGATCCTTTCGTAGGCCGGAATGAGACCGCCTCACAATCTTCGACCCAAAACCATCTTACGCGGGCTCACTCCGGCAAAAGCTCTGAATTAACACCACATCGGCTGATTTGCCGGATTCAACCCTGAAGGAATGAACTTCAGGGCAGGCACCGGAATCCGGCCTACGGGGCTCTCCGAGCCCGTTCAAACCGCCCGATCCTTGCTGACACCATGACAACATTTACAAGTAACACACGGTGAAGTGGCAGACTCCGAAAAAAAGCAAGGGGCACGCTGTGGAATTCGCCTTGACAATTTTGGCGATGTCACTCGTAGCAAAGCTTAAATCCAATCTGCTCATCCAGTTATAATTTCTCTAAACTCATCTTTACGAGGTGCTGAGATGGACGATTCGCGCGATATTGTCAGGAACTTTTACGACCAGAATTTTCAACAAGAATGGGATCGCCTCGACCGCCATCCATATGAGTTTGCCATCACCACTCGCATGATGGACCGCTACATCAGTGAGGGCGACTCCATCCTCGATATCGGCGGTGGACCCGGGCGCTATTCCCTCCACTACCTTCAAAAGGGCAACCCTGTCATCCTGGCTGACCTCTCACAGGGCAGCATCGACTTTGCCCTGCGGCTGGCTTCGGAACGCGGGCTCACTCTGCGCGCGCTGGCTTGCGACGCCCTTAAGATTGACCAACATGTCCCAGAGAAATTCGATCACGTCTTTCTGATGGGTCCGCTTTACCACCTGCTCGAAGAAGCTGAACGCGTTCAGGCAGTCAGGGCAGCCCTGGCAATGCTGAATCCTGGCGGTATTCTCTACGCTTCTTTCCTTTTGATGTTCTCCGGGATCATCTTCTTTCTCCGGGAAGCCCCGCAGTTGATGCTCCAGCCAGGTGAGAAGGTCTGGCTGGATGCTGTTCGTAAACAGATATCCTGGGGCGGGGACGCCTTCACCCGGGCGTTCTTTTACGATCAGGATGAGATCTTGCCCTTCATGCGGCAGTTTGACATCGAGATCCTTCACCTTTTCGGGCAGGAGGGGATTACCTCAACCCACAATTATGAATTGCAAGCCCAGCCAGAAGAGATTCAGAAGGCCTGGATTGATTTCGCGGTGGACTTGTGTGAGAAGCCTAAATATCTCAGCCACTCTGAACATGCCATGGTGATTGCAAGAAAAGCGACCAAGTAGTTTTCACGCCTGTAGGTGACGACATTATAGACATGATACATTAAACTGAAGAGGTGAGGTGAAATATGAAAAAGATCATTGTCCTCTATCGCTCCAAAACCGGTTTTTCAAAGCGCTATGCTGAGTGGATCGCTGAAGATCTGGCGTGTGAATGCCGCCCCATCAAGGGTGTAAAGCTGGATGATCTAAAGGATTATGGGCTGGTGATCTACGGCGCGGGCGTTTATGCCGGCATGATTGCTGGCGCGGGCAAGCTCAAGAACTGGATGGAGAAACCCCCAGAAAAGACCTGGATTGTCTTTGCCACTGGCGCAACCCCTCCCAAAGAGGGTTACGAGGAGTTGATTTTCAAGACAAACTTCCGCAAAGGGGAAAGCCGACCAGCACACTTTTACTACTTCCTCTCCGGGATTAACTACGAGAAAATGGGCTTTTTTAATCGGGTTTTGATGAAATTTTTCTCAGGTATGTCTGCGAGGAAGAATGGCACAAACCAAACCACAAGTCAAACCTCGATTGACCTGGCTAATCGCGACTATATCGCGGAATTACTAAGATACGTTCGCCTGAAAGCGAGGGTAAGATGAAACTTGAGCATGTTGCTCTCTACGTGGAAGACCTGGAAGCGATAAAGGAATTCTACCTTCAACACTTCGGTGGCACTGCCAACAACAAATACCACAATCCCCGCACCGGGCTGCAAACCTACTTCCTTAGTTTTGATGATGGCGCGCGATTGGAGATCATGCAGCGCCCTGCAATGAGCCCCAGGGCATCTGGTGAGCATCTTCTCGGCTACACCCACATCTCTTTCAAACTTGGCTCGCCGGACAAGGTCGACCAGCTCACCAGGGAACTGCAAGAGAGCGGCTGCCCTTTGTTGAACGGTCCCCGTTTGACTGGCGACGGCTACTACGAAAGTGTCCTCTCCGATCCAGAGGGCAATCTGATTGAACTGGTTGCCTGAACCCAGCTGGATTTTCAAAGAGCATTTAGCTTGGAGAACAGAGATTCACACTTAGCAAGAAATATTCGACCTGATCCTCACTTTTGTAAAGGCATATTGGTGTTCGGAGAGTTTGCACAGGGAATTTATTGAACAGATTCCGGCTCTGGCTTTCTTATGGTCAGACATATTAACTCATGTATAATTACACATTAATTCAAGGGGTGTTTTTTTAGGTGTGACACCTCGTTCCAAGGCTATTTTTCGGTGGAGGTAAATATTATGGCACTTAAAGAGCAGATCGAACATGCCGCAGCAGTGACCAAGTGGAAAGCGGATCAACAGATGCGCATCCTAAAGATTCAAGGTCAGATTAACGACATGGAAAGCACGATAAAGGGCAGAGTGTTTGCCCTTGGCGAGTTTGCGCTCCGCCTGAGTGAACAGGGGGAGCTGCAACAGTCCAGTTTATTGGAACTGACCAATGAGATTGCCGATCTTAAACAACAACTCGTGGGTATGCAGCAAAGTTTGACGGCTGTAAAAAGCGAGAGTGGTCCCCAGCATCCCCAAGAGCAGCAAGCTTTTTCAGGCCTTGTTTGCCCGGTGTGTGGTGTGATGTTGAGGGGGAGTTTTTGCCCTGAACACGGCGTTGCCGGCGTGCCGCCATCTGCACCTCAGCCAACAGCTCCGTTGCCTTCAGAAGCTTATCTTGCCTGCCCGATCTGCAAGCAGCCGTTAAACGGCAAGTTCTGTCCTATCCATGGCGTGGAAGGTGTTTGGGTGGAACCCAATCCAACTGTTGATCCCAGTCCTGAACTCTGGTCACCCCCAATCCAGGAAGCTCCGCCTGCTGACGTTAGCCCCGAACCCTGGGTAACCCCGGGCCAGGAAAGCTCGCCTGGTTCTGAAAATCCCGAATCTCAATCAACTTCCTGGAGCACTTATAAGCCCGAACCCCCAGAAGTTTCACAACAAGACTAAAACGACGCGCTCAATCATGACGATTTATAAAGTGACAGGATCCAAAAGACAACGGAGGAATAATGTATTGCACGAAATGTGGTCATAAAAATCCGGAAAACTCGCGCTTTTGCGAGCAATGCGGCACGCCTCTGGAGGGCGGACAGCAAACACCAACTGCGAGGCAGGGAATGGGTTTTGCTTCAACTCTGGCTAAATCCTCAATCCCAATCTGGGTGTTGGTTTCAGTCATCGCCGGTGCCGCAGTAATCCTGGGCTTTCTTCTGCCCTGGATGAGAGCGGGCTTGTTTGGGTATGGCGTCAAAGTAAGTGGGCTGACTTTCATTTTTTACATCTTCCGAATCATGTTCTCCGGAATCCTGAGATGGTTGGATGGCGGTCAGGTTTTTCTGCTGGTAACCGCCTTTCTGCTCATCATCGCTTTGCTGGTATTGATTGTCGTAATGGCAGTGAGGATCATACTGGCAGGCGTTAAATTACTGGGCAACCAGGCGGTTCTACCAGGTGATGCGAATGACATCGCAGCAAAGATCAAGCGCAACGCAATCATCGGTCTCATTTTGATGGGTATCTACTTTCTGCTGGTAATGATAGTAGTCGGTGGGGTCATGGCTGACGGTTTGCTTTCAATGAACACGCTGTCTTTTGGCTTCTGGCTGTGTTTGATTGGATTTGCTGGAGCGCTTCTAGGCGCGACAGTCATAAAGCAGCAGAATTTTTAAGCGAATCTTCACGCGTTTAGCTTTCGCGAAGATTGTTAAGGTGAAATTTTCCTAATCGGTCCTAAAAGCCCGCCATCCGGTGAGCTTTGTTATAATGAAACAAAACTACTCAGGAGGCTTACCCAATGTCCGGTCCGAGAGAAATTCATGCCCCAACAGGCACCCAACTCACATGCAAAAACTGGTTGATCGAAGCGGCTTACCGCATGATCCAGAACAACCTCGATCCAGCAGTTGCCGAAGACCCGGATCACCTGGTGGTCTATGGTGGTCGTGGGCAGGCTGCCCGCTCCTGGGAAGCATTTGATGCCATCCTGGCTTCGCTGCGGGATCTTGAAGAAGACGAAACCCTGCTGGTGCAATCAGGCAAGCCCGTGGGCATCTTCCGTACGCACACAGACGCGCCCAGGGTTCTCATCGCCAACTCGAACCTGGTGCCTCACTGGGCAACCCAGGAACACTTTGACGAACTGGCTGCCAAGGGCTTGATCATGTACGGTCAGATGACCGCCGG
>DIWN01000088.1:26325-41032 GCA_002423495.1 Anaerolineaceae bacterium UBA6105
GGCGCCCAGCCAATGGCAATCACCATGAACGAGGGCGTGGGCTTGATCGTTGAGGTAGACCCGGAGCGCGCGAAGAAACGCCTGGATATGGGCTATGTGGACGTGGTCACGGACAATCTCGAAGACGCCATGACCCAGGTGGAAGAGGCTCTCGAACAGCAGATTCCAAAATCCATCGGGCTGATCGGTAATGCCGCTGATGTCTATAGCGAATTGCTACTGCGCGGGGTCATCCCGGATGTGGTCACCGACCAGACTTCTTCGCATGACCCGCTCTCTTATGTTCCGGATGGAATGAGCCTGACCGCAGCCTGTCAACTGCGCCAGACTGACCCCGAAAAATACAGCAAACTCTCGCTAAAAACCATGGCAAAACATGTTGAGGCTATGCTGGGCATGCAAAAGCAAGGGGCGATCGTCTTTGACTATGGCAACAACATCCGCCAGCGTGCCTTTGACCAGGGTGTAGAAAACGCGTTTGACTTCCCGGGCTTTGTGCCGGCTTACATCCGCCCCCTCTTCTGCGAAGGCAAAGGGCCTTTCCGTTGGGTGGCACTTTCGGGTGACCCAGAGGATATCTACAAAACCGACCAAAAACTAATGGAACTCTTCCCTGAAGACGCCCACCTTCACCGCTGGCTGAAAATGGCAAAGGAACAGGTGCCTTTCCAGGGGCTACCTTCGCGCATCTGCTGGCTTGGTTATGGCGAACGCGATGTGGCGGCTTTGGCTTTCAACGAAATGGTTGCTGATGGCACCCTCAAAGCCCCAATTGTGATTGGGCGCGACCACCTGGATGCCGGCTCGGTGGCTTCGCCTAACCGCGAGACCGAATCTATGCTGGATGGCACCGATGCTGTCAGTGATTGGCCGATCCTCAACGCCCTGCTCAATACTGCCAACGGTTCCACCTGGGTCAGCTTCCATCATGGCGGCGGCGTGGGCATTGGCTTCAGCCAGCACGCTGGGCAAGTAATTGTGGTCGATGGCACCCCTGAAGCTGCCAGGCGCCTCAAGCGTGTAATGGTGGGCGATCCCGGAACAGGCGTTATGCGACACGTGGATGCCGGTTACCCTGAAGCAATCAAATTTGCTAAAGAACACGGAGTGAAAATTCCGATGATGCCCAAAGAATAATTGCAGCAGATGAAAACGCGACGGTTTTTCTTCTTTCTTCTGGCAATCCTGATAGGGGCAGGGGCAGGGCTGGCCTTCGGCTGGACAATGATGCCCCCTGCTGCTCCAAAAGATGCCCCACTTGCCAGCCTGCGGGCAGACTTTAAGACTGACCTCGCGCTGATGGTTGCGGAGGATTTTCAGACTGAACCGGACTCCATGCAGGCACTCACGCGGCTGGACAAATTGGATAATGGCGACCCCATCACCTTACTCGGCAATAGCATCCAGTACGCACAAGCAATTGCTTATCCTGAAGAGGACCTGGCATTGATGCGGGAATTGCTTAACGGTATTGATGCGGAAGTCTATTTGCAATGGAATGCCAACAGGGTACCGTGATGGAAGCAAAAACCTCATCTCAAACCAATTGGTATTTGCTGACCGGGCTGGTTTTAGGTCTGGCTATCGGGCTGGTAATCTCCCTGCTCATCGCCCCGGCAGTCAACGCTGAAGCGCTGCCCCATGAATTGGATCAGGCAGGCATAGCTGTCTATCGCGAACAAATTGCCCTGGCATATGCCAGCAATCATGACCTCAGTCGGGCTATGAGCCGCCTGGAGCTGCTGCAGGATGCGGATCCGGCTGCGGCATTGATCGCGCAGGCTCAAACGGTAGTGGCGCAGGGCGGGCATGTGGAACTCTCGCGCGCCCTGGCGGAGTTAGGCACAGCTGTTCAACAACTTATAACACCCACAAGCCCCTAAGGCTTGGCGGGCAATCAAGAAACCGGTGACGAACCGGTTTTTTGCTGGAATTTATAGGAAACAGGAAAAGATATGCAAAATTTCTCCGCGCCTAACTTCAGGCGATCGCCCAATGAAAGAAAGAAGCCCAACGGTGGGATCAAAGGCGCCATCCGCGAAAACCTGGAGACATTGCGCAATACCCCCGAAGCCTTTCGACTGGTTTGGTCTGCCAGCCGCAGTAATACCCTGATCAGTTTTGGTCTGACGCCGATTTCCGCTCTTTTACCGGCAGCGCAGTCGTGGGTGGGGAAGATGATCGTAGACAGTATTCTTGGAGCGATCAATCAATCGTTGGACGTTGAAACGAGTTTGCGCCTGGTCTTGCCCTATGTGGCGGCTGAATTTGGGCTCTTACTGTTAAGCACTGTCTTAAATTCGATCCGATACCTCTCTAATAGTGTTTTACAGTCCCAGTTGACCAATCACATCAACACCCTGATCATCCGGAAAGCAATCAGCCTTGATCTGCAGTTTTTCGAAGACCCTGTCTTCTATGACAACATGCAGAATGCCCGCCGGCGGGCTGACAGCTCGGCGCTTTCGATCATGAATGCCATCCTGCAAATTTTGCAGCAGACCATCACGCTGATTTCCCTGGTTGCCCTTCTGATTGGCTTCAGCCCCTGGCTGGCTGTGGTGGTGATCCTGGCAGCCATTCCCAACTTTATCTCCCGCGCGCGCTTTTCGGAAATGGCTTTTAGAGCCCTCACACGTCGCGCCCCCGAATCACGCCTGCTCAACTACATTGAAACCTTGTTGACCAGCAACGAAACTGTAAAAGAAATCAAACTTTTTGGTCTGGGTGAGCCGCTCCTGGCACGCTACCGCCAGCTATTTACCGCTTTTTTTGAGGAAGATCGGGAGATCTCCCGCAAAAATACCTTCGCGAGCTTTGGCTGGGGACTGCTCAGCAACCTGGCCTATTATGGCAGTTATGTGTGGGTCATCCTACGTGCCCTGGCACAAGCGATCACGCTCGGCGATATGACCATGTTCCTTTCTGTCTTTCGCCAGTCCCAACATTCCGTCCAGCAACTGCTCGAAAGCTTCAACCGGCTTTATGAGAGCAACCTCTACCTCGACAATCTGCTGGACTACCTGAAGATCGAGCCAGTGTTGACTCTGCCGGAGAATGGCAAAATTGCACCCGCCCCGATCCAGGAAGGTATCCGGTTCAACAATGTTTCCTTCAGATACCCCGGTTCTGAGAAAATGGTGCTGCAAAACATCAACCTCTTCATCCCGCCTGGGGAGAGCATCGCGCTGGTGGGCTTAAATGGCGCAGGCAAAACCACGCTTATCAAGTTGCTCACCCGGCTATATGACCCGACTGAGGGGCAGATCCTGCTGGATGGGATCGACCTGCGCGAGTATGACCTCAAAACCCTCCACCAGAGGTTTGGGGTTATCTTCCAGGACTATGTGCGCTACCAGTTCAGCGTGCGGGAAAACATCGGCTTTGGTCAGATCGAAGACCTGGATGACAGTGAGCGCATTGAAAGCGCAGCCGAACACGGCGGAGCCGATGAGGTAGTGGCTGAACTGCCCCAGGGCTATGAGACCGTTTTGGGAAGGCGCTGGGAACGGGGTCAGGAACTTTCGGGCGGGCAGTGGCAAAAGATTGCCCTCTCGCGCGCCTTCATGCGCAAGGCAGAGGTGCTGATCCTGGATGAGCCGACCTCGGCGCTGGACGCGGAAGCTGAATACGAAATCTTCCTGCGCTTCCGCGAACTGATGGCAGGGCGCATTGCGGTTTTGATCTCCCACCGCTTTTCAACCGTGCGCATGGCGGATCGGATCGTGGTGCTCTTAGAGGGCAAAATCCACGAATTGGGCAGCCATGCTGAGCTGATGGCGCGCGATGGCGCCTACGCCCGGCTTTTCAACCTGCAGGCTGAGGGATATCGATAGGGGTTGAAAGGGTAAGTAGAAACCCTGGCTATTTGCGCCAGGCAGTGAAAAGTGACCCCTGCCCGAAGCGTGAGAAAAATACCGTAAAACCGATACTTCCTGGAATAATGAGTACTTTATCACTAAATCCAAGGATGATTCTTATATGTAAGTTGTATAATTAGGGATGCATATCGAGAACATGCGGTCTTTACTCACTCAATAAAGCACTTTGATTTACTATAGTTCAACAAGGAGAGAACATGACTGAACAACGTAAGAAATTGACACTTCCTGGTTTTTTTAAGAAAGCTTCTCAGGGTAAACCGATCACCTGGCTTACATGTTATGACTACCCCACAGCCTATTTTCAGGAACAGGCTGGGGTGGACATGATTTTGGTGGGTGACAGCCTTGGCATGACCATGCTTGGATATGACAGCACTTTGCCTGTCACGATGGATGATATGATCCGGCATGCGGCGGCTGTTCGGCGTGGGGCACCAAACACCTGGATCGTTGGAGATATGCCCTACATGACCTATCAGCCCTCAGTAGAATCAGCCATTATTAATGCCGGCAGGTTCATGGCAGAGGCCGGCTGCGATTCGGTCAAGTTGGAGGGCGGGGCGTCCATGGCGGATCGGATCAGGGGAATCGTGGACGCAGGCATCCCGGTCGTCGGTCATCTGGGTCTTACCCCTCAGAGTGTCAGCTCTCTGGGCGGATTCAAGCTTCAGGGCAAAAGTTCTGAAACAGCAAAGAAAATCGTAGATGATGCAAAGGCTTTGGAAGAAGCAGGCGTATTCATGATCCTGCTGGAAATGGTGCCGGATCGCGTGTGCCAGTTGATCACCGAACGCGCAAATGACTGCCTGATCATGTCGTTGGGTTCGGGCCCTGATGCGCACGGACAGCTGCTGATCTATCACGATGCCTTTGGGCTTTATCCTAAATTCAAACCTCGTATGGCGAAGGTGTTTGCTGAGGCCGGCACCGTCATTCGAGAAGGTCTGGAACTTTATGTAAAGGAAGTAACCGACAAAACTTTCCCGGCGCCCGAGAATTGGTTTGGAATGCCGGATGACCAATACGACGATCTTCTTAAGATGTTGTGAAAGGGGTAGTAATGACAGACATACAAAAACGCTTGGAAATCCCCAAGGCTTACCTGGACGAAGTTAATCAGGTTCTGCTCGATCGCAATAGCGAGGTGATGCAAAGATTCTTAGCCGTGGTGGCTAAATATGGCAGTCCGGAAGAGATCAATCGCAAACACGTTGAATCACGGCGCCTGGAGAATTTGCTTGACCTGGTAGCAAAAAAATCCCCCCCAGCTGTTGATGACTTAAAGTGGCTGATGGAACAGCGGGATAAAGGCGCCTTTATCTCAGAAGAGGGTTATCGAATTCAAGTACTGGGTGATAAAGCGTACGATATTCAATTCAAAGATGAATACGCGGTTACATTGGAAGTTTCTGCGCTGCAGTACTTCCCATGGGTACGCGTGATGGCGGAGCAGGCTATCGCCCAAAAATCACTAGTGCCAGGACGGTTTATTTCTGTCAGGAAAATGAAAGAGTCTGAAGCTGATGGAGACCTCCCGGCGATTGTTGCCGCGCTGGACATTATTGGGGCATCTTTCGTTGAGACGTTGGACACCAAAGGCACCGATGGCTCCAATCCGCACCTGGGAGGTCCCGCAACGATTACCGGCTACTTTGGTGGGATTGGTCAGCCGAACGATCACGCGCTGATGTGGGTGGATGAATTCCTGTATTACTACACCAATTACGGCGTTCAGCATGTGCTCAATTTCAACGCCGGCACTATTCTGTTGGGATTCATGCTCTACAAGCTTGGTGTGGATATCCAATTCAAAATATCCGTGTATTTTGGATCCGATAATCCCTATCATGCCCTCTGGATCATGATCATGGCTAAACTGTTTGCGCGCGAAGATGGCACATCGCCACTAATTGGCTTTAATTGGTCAAATTCGATCAATAACGAAACCATGGAACTGACCGCGGATTTCCGCAAAGCGTTGGGTTTTGAAAATGTGATCCGTTTTGAGCATCACATCACCGAACCCCAAAAGAGCATCGTGATCCAGCCTTACAACCGACGGGATGAGTTGGTTCAAATCGCCGACCATGTGGCCAATATTGCGGGAAAACATGAAGGGGGCGACCCCGAGGTGGACGTAACCCGCGCCCATCTATCCGATCTGTTGGATTATTTTAGAGATAAGGACGAAGTGATCCGCAGTGGAGATTGGGATAATCTTTTGATCAATTACCTGGATAAAGTGGATGCGTGCAACCGCACAGCCAAAGCCTTGACTGAGCATGGTTTAAGCTTTGTGGCGGCAAAGAATTTACACCACACCAAACCTTAGAGAAAGCATTCCAGTGAGTAGAAGTGGGGCAGCTGGCCAGCTGCCCCACTGTCTTTTATAAGCAATCTAATTCGCCTGGTTTATTGGGGATGGATTTGCTTTGCAGGCTGAGAGAAGATCATTAGGCAAGCCTGTGCTTGAAGTTTCTATTTCCCGTGTAAAATAGGGAACATGCCTAACATTATCCCCCAGGACCTGGAAAAAGCCGCGGTACGCGGCGAGCCTTCGCACGTCTGGCGTGCCGGGCAACAGCGGCGCTTTGCCATGCTCAAAGACACCGTTGGCGAACGTTTGCAGGGCAGCGTGCTGGTGGACGGCTGCGGAGTCGGGATGTACCTCGCGCGATTGGTGTCTGTCTCCGGGTTTGTGACTGGCATCGATATTGAATATCCGCGCGTGGTGGACAGCAGTGCCTTCACGCCAAACGTGCTGTGTGCTGCGGGAGAATACCTGCCGTATCAGTCCGAAAGCATGGATGTGGTCTTCAGCCACGAGGTACTGGAACATGTGCAGGATGATGCCATGGCGATCCGGGAGATGGTGCGCGTGCTCAAGCCCGGCGGGCGGATAGTGCTCTTTTGCCCAAACCGCGGATACCCCTTTGAGACCCATGGACACTACTGGAAGGGGAAATATCACTTCGGCAATACTCCCCTGATCAACTGGCTCCCACGTAAATTGCGCGACAAGCTTGCGCCGCATGTGGAAGTTTATACCCGCGCAGACCTGGCGAAGTTGTTTGCTGGCTTACCGGTGAAGTTCATCGAACGCCGCACAATTTTTGGGGCTTACGACAACATCATCGAACGCCGCCCCGTGTTGGGAAAATTCCTGCGCGGTTTGCTACAGGCACTGGAAAAGACTCCCTTGCAGCGGCTAGGACTATCCCATTTTTGGGTGGTAGAGAAAGTTTAGCAAACTTTGACGTTGCTAATCAAGCTAAAAAATTCCTGAATTAACCATTTTTCAACAATACAGCCTGATTGGGTCTCATGGAGATCTGAAGGTTCCCGTTTGTGTCGCTGGTGTAAGAATCTTCGGGGTTGAGCAGGTCCACAAAGCGCCAGTTTGCCTTACCCCGCAGGGGGAGGGTTAGTTCCGCGGGCTCGGCCGCGCTGTTGACTGCCACCACCACGCAGTCATTGCCAGTTTCCCGGCTGAAAGCAAATTGACTGGAGGCGACCAGCACCTCTTCATAATTGCCAAACCGCAAGGCAGGCTGCGACTGGCGCAAATAAGACAGGTGCCCGATCCATCCGCGCAGGTCATAAGCGTGTGTCTTGCTCTGCAGCTGCGGCAGGTCAAAGACGGGTCTCAGGTTCCAGTCGTCAGACTGTTTCACACCCTCAAAGCCAAACTCACTGCCATAATAAACAGATGGGATGCCAGGCATGGTGAACAGCAAAAAGTACAGCAGGTGGAGCTGCTGTTTGTCGTGCAATTGCGAGGCAATCCGGGTGACGTCGTGGTTATCGGCGAAGTTGTAGAGCGTGGAGAGGTCCCGGTAGATTCCCTGCGCGCCAAACTCCCGCTTAAGTGAATATGCCAGCTCAAAGAAGTTGCTGTCGTTGAACGAGGAGTAAAGGCTTTTGTAGAGCTCGTAATTGGTTGTGGTTTGCAACATGTCTGGGTTTGCCCACTGGCGGTAATCGCCGTGGATCACCTCGCCCATCAGCCACAGGTTGGGGTCGAGTTGGTTGGTGAAGGTGCGCAGGTCGCGCAGAAAAGTAAAACTGAGCGCGTCCGCGGCATCCAGGCGGATGCCGTCGATCTGGAACTCTTCCTTCCACATACGGATAGCGTCAAAAAGATGCTGCCGGGCGGCAGGCTCGGCAAGGTTGAGCTTGACCAGGTCGAAGTGGCCGCTCCAGGCGGCATAGCTGAAGGGGTCGCCGAGTGGGGAGCGCTGGTCGAAGCGCAGGTCGGCAAACCAATTCTTGTAGGGGGAGTTTTGCCCATTTGCCTGCAGGTCGCGAAAAGCCCAGAAGTTGCGCCCTACGTGGTTGAAGACGCCATCGAGCACCAGGTGCATGCCGCGCGCGTGGAGCGCGTTGGAAAGCTCTGCCAGATCAGCAAGGGTGCCAAGCCGGCGGTCGATATGGAAATAATCGGCTGTGTCATAGCCGTGGCTGCCGGACTCAAAAACCGGTCCAAGGTAGAGGGCGTTGGCGCCCAGATTCTGGATGTGATCCAGCCAACCCAGGATCTGACGCAGGCGGGGCTGGGGCTCAGAATGGAAGTCGTTGTGATGAGGCGCATCGCAGGCCCCCAGGGGGTAGATGTGGTAAAAGATGCTGTTCTGATTGATAGTGGTCATAATTCCTCCGAGCTATACCAAACGGTATAGCGAAATTAGCAAAAAAATTTACGAAAAAATTCCATACATGAACTGCTGACGCGCCTGGTAGGCCAGGTCGTCATTCAGCGCGGTGTTTTCTTCGACAGCCTGCTGGATGTAGGCATTTGCCATGCCCAGCAAAGTGGTGGTGTAAGCCTGGGCGCGCCCACGCATATTGCCGTTGTCTTTCTCCGCTTCAGAAAAGAGGGTTAAGACGGGTTCATGCTGGGCCTTGATCCAGGGCTTGATGATGTCATAGGCTTCCCCGCGGGCTGGCGCGTTGCGCATGGAGAACTGCAGTTTGTAAAAGAGCAGGTTGCTGTCGGCGAAGCGGAAGGTGCTGCGAAGAATTTCCGCGATATTTTGCGGCAGGTCGCGCTTGTACTCGCAGGCATCCTTCAGTCGTTTGATGTAGGGGGTGTAGTTTTCAGCCAGCAGCGCTTCCAAGAGACCGCGCTTACTGCGGAAGTAATGGTAGAGAGTCGGCTTGGTGATGCCCGACTGGTCGCAGATCTCCTGCACGCCGGTGGCATCGTAGCCAAAGGAGGCAAAAAGGATCAAGGCACTCTCGAGGATAGTTTCACGGTTATTCATAGCTTTACTATACCGTACGGTATAGTGATTTGTCAAGCGCATATATCAAGATTGGTTATTTGGATTAAGCTTTCTTGTTTTGCAGCGCTTTGACTGTATTAACGAATTTCTGGACAGAGGTCTTTGCGATCAAGCGGGAGATGGTATCCAAAGGGAGTTGTTCGAGTTTTTTGAAGCGTATGCAGGATTTGCCAATATCGGGTTTGACGCCCATGGCATCGAACGCGTCCATCAATTCCTGGTAATCAGCCGGGTTTTGGTAAACGGACATGAGATAGAGCGAGTTGTAATTCTTTTGCGCTGCCAGGCCGATGTAGTTGAGCGGCTTTTTGTTGTAGGTGTCCGGATATGTTTCCAGGGGCACTTCATAACTGAGCATGCCCCAATTGATCGTCTCCTGGTACCCTTCGGGCAAATTCTGCAAAATCAGATCGCGCAGGGCAGAAATGATTTCACGCCGGTCTTGCGCTAAACTGGCGAGGTAGTCAGATGGGGTGGTTGTTGTGGTTGAAACCATGATGATCCTTTATCGCTTGGTAAGTCAATTCTATTCGCTATAGACTGCAAGGCAAGCAATAGTAGAGAGTATCATCCACGCCTGATTGCCTTAGAATCAGTATAATCAATGAATATGTCATGGATTAACGAAGAAAAACCTGGAGTTGGTAAAACCAAACGGGTGGAAGTGGTACCCTATGACCCGACTTGGCCGCTTCGCTTTGAGCAAGTGCGCGGGCATCTGCTTGGCATCCTCTCTAGACAGAAGGTTCGTATCGAGCATGTCGGCAGCACCTCGGTGCCCGGTCTGGCAGCCAAGCCAGTCCTCGATATTGACATCGTCCTTGAAAACGCAGCGGACTTCACGGAAGTGAAGACCTTACTTGAGGCAAATGGCTATCGCCATTTGGGTGATCTTGGCATCACCGGGCGGGAAGCCTTCAAGTATCAGGACAAGCCCCAATTCATGCGCCACAATCTCTATGTTCTGTCAGTCGATGCGGATGAATTCATGCGGCACCTCACCTTTCGCGATTGGCTGCGCGGACATCCAGAGGATCGGGAGGCATACGCTCAGGTCAAAATTGCTGCAGCCCAAAAATTCCCGAATGACATCAGCGCGTACATCGATGCAAAAAGCAATGTCATTCTTGAGATTTACACGCGCTGCGGTTTATATCGCCCCCAGGATCTGTCGGAGTTGGCGCGTTCCGTGCTGATCAACCGCTACGACCTGCCGGTTGAAGAAATAGACTGCAAGGAATTGCAGCCAGGTTTCAGCCTTTGTCGGGTGCAGGCGGCCGAGAGAGCGTATTTTCTGTTGGTATGGCAGCAAGCCGACTCCGCCAGCGGTGGAATCTCACTAAACCAGAGTTTTTCTGAAGGCAGGATCGCTCATCCCATACCTACAGCATCAGGTCAGCAAATTTCCAGAACACCATTTGGGATGCTTGCTTTGTTCAGGTCCGAGCAGGACGCTCTCGCGTTTTTCAGCAGTCATCTTTGGATGAATTCAACCAAGCTCTGAGGAGAAAAATGGATAATACCCAAAAGTTCAGCGGCAAAGCCGATGTCTACCAACAAGCCCGCCCCAGTTACGCCCAGGAATTGCTGGATTTTATCGCGCAAAACTGGCAGATTGGCGATGGGTCACATGTGGCAGATATTGGCTCGGGCACGGGCATCCTCTCACGCCAGTTGCTTGGTCTGGGAGCGAAGGTTTATGCTGTGGAGCCCAACGCCGATATGCGCGCAAAGGCGGAAGAGCTATTCGGAGACCATCCGAACTTTGTCTCAGTCGTCGGTACTGCCGAGCAGACAAGCCTGCCCGATCACAGCTCTCACCTGGTGACCGCGGCATCCGCATTCCACTGGTTTGACCCTGAGCGTTTCAGGCAGGAATGTGAGCGCATCCTGATGCCTGGAGCGCCGGTGGTGCTGGTGTGGAACGAAGCCAGGCTCTCAGAAGAGATCAATCTTGGGCGCAAGCGCATTTTTAAGAAGTACTGTCCCAATTTCAGAGGATTCAGCGGAGGGAGGGAAGGAAGGGCTCGTGCCAAGCGTGCTTTTTTTGGAGAAGAGATCCAAGAGCGACGCTTTCCGAATCCGCTGAGTTATGACCGCCAGACCTTTGTCAATCGCGCCTTATCTGCCTCATATTCTTTGATTGAGACAGATGCGAATTACGAAGCTTACCTGGCGGAACTCGGAGAGCTTTTTGATAGGCATGCGGTGGATGGAAAAATCGTGCTTCCCCAGGATAGTGTGGCCTACTTCAAAGGTAATAAGCAATAGGCGCGTTCAGGACTTCTTGGAAGATTTGAGGATTTCTTTTTCGGCAACGGCGATTTCGTCAATCACCGCGCGGGCATCCGTTTTTACCTCGTCGGGCGTGGAGGGGGAGTGGTTGATGAGCTTCACGAGCTCAAAAGCCTGCTTGAGGGTGTCTTTTACCTGGGCTGTGTAGCTGAAATGCTCCCAACCAACCGAATTCGGCACAGGGATCTCACGCGCTTTTTTAATTAACTCACGTGCTTTGCTCACACGCTTTTCAGGGGGCATTGGTTTGGCCATGGCACTCCTCTCACCAGTTATCTGCATTTTAACATGCAATCACCCTTTCCGTATGGAATTTTGCCGGGCTCACATCCTCCTTTCGGCACATTACTTGCAATAAAGATGTTGAGAGAAGCTCTGTTTTAAGAGTTGTTGGCTGTTGCCCTCAAAAGGTTGATATGGAAAAAGATAAAAAAGGGAAGCGAAATAAGTTAATTTTGCTGGCATTGCTGACACTTTTGATCGGATTTTTAATCCCATTTACCTGGCGATCCTTCAAGGCCGTTAAAGCCTCCCTCATGCAAGAAAGCACGGTGACTAAAATAAATCCAGAAACAATCTCTGGTAATTTGATGCACGGAGGTTGGGTTCCCACCAATACTCCCCCGAAATATCTAACTGTGACCAATACAGCGGCTCCCCCTACATCTAAACCGGCAACTCTGACCCTCACAGCCACACTGCCGCTCAAGGTTACTGAAACGATCCCAGCCACTGTCACGTCAACTTTGGAGAGTACGAAGACCGAGACTCCAAACTTAACCATGACTCCACCTACCATTGTGCCATTTGGGGGAACGGGAACACCTGATGCTACCGAAACCAGCATGCCAACATTCACGCAGACAGCCACTGCAACGGCTTCACCACCGCCGACTCAGACGGCAATCGCGACGATTTCAATCCAACAGACGAGTACTAATGCACCGGCTGCAACCAAAGTCCCAGCCACTTCTCCTCCCTCTATGCCTCCCACAGTCGGCCCTGGAGGAAACCCTGGCAGTTACTCCACACTGGGTTTTGTCTTTGGCTTAATCGCTGTGGCGGCTTTCTTCCTGTATTTTTCCGGGGCAATCGCTACTAAACGCAACCACAATTAGGGTCCACTCTAAGAGATATGAAAAAGCGAGCCAACCCACTTTTTTTAGTTATCGGGATCTTTTTCTCGCTTATGTCTGTTTTCATTCTGGTAAAAACACTCCGGTTCAAGCAGCCTGGCCAGACTGTAAACTCAATTCCCATTAAGCGACCTGCTTTTGTCGTCAACCAGGGTGATGCCTCAGCTATCTTGCCAGCCAGTCAGTTGGCAAAACATGCGCCCAAACAGGAAGATGACATTGATCAGTGGATGACCTTCAACGGTATGGATTTGCTTTCGGAGCGGATCGGTTTCACTTTTTCCATGCGCTGTCCAGCTGATAAACAAGTAGAGATCCTGCCGATTGACATCATCGCCTGGCATCCAGGGGTGTTTGAGAATGGAGAATTTGGCATTGGGAAGCAGCTCGCTGTAGCCTGGGAACACCTGGGTTATGAGGGCTTATGGATCCACTCGGGCTGGGATTTCTGGCTGGAACGTTCCCCTGCCACCAACCTGCAGTATTTTTTGGAGACCAATGAACTCAACGAAGTGCAACCGCTCGAGAACCTTGAAGCGAAACTGAATGAGTGTCTTCTGGGCAGCAATGTGGAGGTCCACAGTGTGAAATCAGTGCGGCAGGGGCAGGTCACTGCGGCTGTGAGGATCCCCTCCGGGGAGGTGGAAGAACTTTCGCGCCATACCATGGATTTGGTGCCATATCTTGCCAGCGCCTACCCTGAGAGCGGTTTTGCGGGCTTAGATCCGGATGCACTGCTGATTTACTTCTGCGGCAGGGCGGCTTTGGACGAAATCACGGATCCAGAGGCTGATTACTGGACCCAGACACGATACATCATCGCGGTTTCACCTGTAGAATAACTGCAACAAGAGATCAAGAAATAATTACATTCGATCTTCGGATTTTTGTTGTTGACCCTTTAATTGCACCAAAATAACCGCAGCCAACATCACCGCAGAGCCCAACCACTCTCTGCCGCTCAGTCTCTCCCCCAGAAAGATCATCCCGCCCAAGAGGGCAAAGACAGCTTCGAGACTCATGATCAGGGAAGCCAAGGCTGAATCAATCTTGCTTTGCCCGAAGACTTGCAAAGTGAAGCCGATCCCAACCGCGACAATGCCGGAATATAAAAGGGGTGACCATGCAGACGGATCAAACGCGAACAAGCTGCCTTCAATTGTCAGGCTCACGACCAAACCAAGCAGAGCAGCGGTTAGAAACTGACCAAAAGCCAGCTCCAAGGTGTCCATTTTCGGGCTGAAATGATCCAACGCGAGGATTTGCAACGCCCAAAACCCGGCGCCAATGAGCACCAGGACATCCCCTTTTTGAATGCTCAGCTGCAGGTCAACCGACAAAAACCAGACCCCCACCATAGCCAAAGCCACCCCAATCCAAACCCAGAGATTGACTCTCTTTCCCAGGAATAAGCCGAGCATGGGCACGAGGACCAGGTATAAAGCGGTCAGAAAGCCCGCCTTGGACGCGCTGGTGGTTATGATCCCGAGCTGCTGCATGCTCGTGCCGGCAAACAGGAACAAGCCAGGTACCACGCTGGGTAAAATAAAATGCTGCCAATACCCCTTCCACGTAAAAGTCTGTTCGACATTAGCTTTTTTATTAAGCTTCTTTAGAATTAGAAGCGGGAGCAAAACCAGGCAGCCCAGGAAAAAGCGCAGGGCAATAAAGGCGAAAGGTGGCATGCCTTCCATCGCTTTGCGCTGTGCTACAAAACCTGTGCCCCAGACGATTGCGGTCAGCAGGAGTAAAACTTCTCCGGGGAAATTGCTGCTCCAATTTTGCGCTTTCTTCATCGACAGGATTATATTACAGGAGAGTTCTTTTCGAACTCAGCCAATACATAAGTGTGATTTCCACTTGACCTCCACTCTATTCCGCCTATAATTGCACCCAATCGATCATTGAAACACGTTGACGAGGACTAGTAGCCGCAATAACGGTGGCACAGAGAGCAGGAGCTGCTGAAAACCTGCCCACACGAATGCGTCGAATGGACCTCTGAGTTGCAGGGAGAACGCCAGCTGGCAAGTACCCCGTGCCGGAGATGCCACCGTTATCTGGGTAAAGGGTATCGCGAGATTATCGCCGTACTCAAAAAGAGTGA